>JAJYYT010000061.1 GCA_021800645.1 Actinomycetes bacterium | reverse complement strand
ACCGGTGGTGTAGCTCAGCTGCGACACGATCTTGCCCCCCAGCGCCTTGTAGTCCGCGGTGAAGTTCTCGCAGACGTCAAGGAAGTATGTGAGCAGGTGGTCGGTCACCACCGTCGCGGTCTTCCAACCCTTCTGGATGAGGAGTCGCGCGATCACCGCGCCTGTCGTGCTCGGCTCGTTGCCGAAGCTGAACGCCAGCCTGCCCGCCGGGCCGAACTTCTTCGGGCCCATCTCGCTCGACGAGGTGCACGGGGCGATCGTGAGCAGGTGGTGCGCCAGCCCCACCTCGATGGCCGGCGCTGCGAATGTGGCATCGCAGGTGACCCACAGGATCTTTGCCCCTGCCGCGACCGCCTTCTCGGCGTCCGACTTCGTGAGCGCAGGCTGGAGCTCGTCGTTGTAGACCTTGAACTCGACGGGCCGGCCGAGCACTCCACCCTTGGCGTTCACCTTCTTCGCCCAGACCTCGGCCGCCTCGAGCGCGGGCTGGTCGAACGGCTTCATCGTGCTCGTCTCGTCGATCACCGCCCCGATGACGATGGGCTTGCCCGTGGCCTTGTTCGCCCTTTCGTGCGACGCCGGGCTCGCCCCGCTGACGCTCACCGTCCCGAGCGCGATGCCGACCGCCCCCGCGACCGCGACAACCGACTTGAGCCACGATGACCGTCTCATGTGCTCCCCTTTGCTCGTAGCCAGCACAGCCGACCGGCCCCGCGGTCGCGTGCGACCCGGGCCAGGCTGCTCACCGTAACGCGATTTCTGACATTCAATCAAATCACCTCCCCCATCGAGCCGCGATCGCGGCACGAACCCCGCTGTACCGCCTGTTCGGCCTGTACCGCCTGTTCGGCCTGTACCGCCTGTTCGGCCTGTAGCGCCTGTTCGGCCTGTAGCGCCTGTTCGGCCTGTAGCGAACAGGCCCGGGCGACCATCATCGGAGGTGGAACAGAATTATCGTGTGGAGTGGACCCGCGGCTCCAGACCCGTACGGGTCGCCGGGCTCGGGTGACGACCGGAAGGGCGTGAATGGCGCGAGTCGAAGCCGGTGACGAGCTGGTGCTCGCCGAAGTGAAGGCGCTGTGCGCCGACCTTCGCGGGCGACCGATCGAGGTGCACCTCGACAGCGACCTTCGTGCCGAACTGGGACTGGACAGCCTCGCCATGGTCGAGCTCGTCGACCGCATCGGCCAAGCAGCCGGGGTGGACCTGGGCGAGGACGTGCTCAGCAGCGCTGCGACCCCGAGGGATCTCTCCCGGGCGCTCCAGGAGGCCACGCGACGCAGTGAGACGACCACGACGGCGCCGGAGGCCCCGAGCGGGCCTGTGGGAGCACCGACGAACGGCCCCGCGCCGGTGCCACCTGCGGTCGGCGGCGCGACCGTCTCGACCCTGAACGAAGCCCTGGTCCTGCACGCGGCGACCCGCCCGGACCAGCTCACGATCCGGCTCCTCGGGGCGGACAAGCCCGCGGGCGGCGAGGAGATCACCTACGGCGCGCTCTTGACGGAGTCCCAGACCCTGGCTCTCGCGCTCGTCGACGACGGTCTCTCCTTCGGCGAGCGGGTCGCGATCATGCTGCCGACCGAGCGCGCGTACTTCAGCGTCTTCTTCGGCATCCTTCTCGCAGGCGGCGTCCCGGTCCCCCTGTACCCGCCGGCCGATCCCGCCAGGCTCGCGGAACAGCTCACCCGGCTCGCCGGCGTGCTGCGCAACGCCGGCGCCGTCGCGCTGGTGACGGTCCCCGAGGCGATCGCGGCGGCGCGACTGCTCTCGGTGCAGGTCCCCTCCCTGACGAGAGTGCGGACGCCTGCGGAGCTGTTGGAGCGACGCGCCACGGGCTCCCTCCTGCCAGAAGTACGCCCGGACGACATCGCCCTCATCCAGTACACCTCTGGCAGCACCGGTGACCCGAAGGGCGTCGTGCTCACCCACGCGCAGCTGCTGGCCAACATGCGCGCCATGGCGGAGGCGGCCCGTCTGTCCTCCGCGGACGTCGTCGTCTCGTGGCTGCCGCTGTACCACGACATGGGGCTGATCGGGCTCTGGCACACGCCGCTCGTCTACGGCGTGCCGTTCGTCGTCATGTCCCCCCTTTCCTTCCTCGCCCGTCCGGTGCGTTGGCTCGAGGCGATCACCGCTTACTCCGGCACGATCTCTGCTGCACCCGACTTCGCCTACCACGCGTGCGCCGAGCGGATCACCGACGCCGAGCTCTCAGGGCTCGACCTCTCGAGCTGGCGCCTCGCGTTCGACGGCTCCGAAGCCGTGAGCGCAGCCGTCGTCGACGCGTTCACGAAGCGCTTCGCGCCGGTCGGCTTTCGTCCGGAGGCGATGTGCCCGGCCTACGGCCTCGCCGAAGCAGGAGTCGGCATCGCCTTCAGCCCGCTCGGTCGTGGCCCGCGGGTGGAGACCGTCTCTCGTGCAGTCCTCGCTCGCTCGGGCCGGGCGGTGCTCGTGCCCGGTGACGAGCGCTCCGCCGTCTCGATCGTCGGTTGCGGGTACCCGCTCCCCGGCTACGAGATCCGGATCGTCGGTCCCGGAGACCGCGACCTGCCCGAGCGCCACGAAGGACGGGTCCTCTGCCGCGGCCCGTCGCTCACCGACCGCTACTTCGCGAACGAGGCAGCTTCCGCAGCGCTCTGGCAGCATGGCTGGCTGGACACCGGGGACCTGGGCTACCTCGCCGACGGCGAGCTGTTCCTCACCGGGCGCGCGAAGGACCTCATCATCCGCGGCGGCCGGAACCTGCACCCTGAGGACCTCGAAGCCGCGCTGAGGGGTGTCCAGGGCATCGAGCCCGACGGCGTCGCGGCGTTCTCCTCCTCCGACGTCCGGCTCGGGACCGAGCGGCTCGTCGTCGTCGCCGAGACCTCCGTCGGGGGGGCGGCCGAACGTGCCGCGCTCGAGGACGCGATCCGTCGCCGGGCGGTCGATCTCTTCGGGCTGGCTCCCGACGAGATCGTGCTCGTCCCACCGAGGTCGATCCTGCGGACGGCGAGCGGCAAGGTGCGCCGCGCTGCGACCCGGGCCGCGCTCGAGCGGGGCCGGCTGGGCAAGGCACCCCGCCCGCGGCCGCTGCAGCTCGCGGAAGAGGCGTCGTCACAACTGGGCCCGAGCGCCAGGTGGATCGCCGGCGCCCTCGCCACATGGGCGTTCGGCGGCATCGCATGGGTCGTCGCGCTGCTCCACGCGGCCCTTCTCGCGGCAGCTCTCCAGCTCCCCATTCCTCTGCGCGCGCGCTGGTGGCTCACCCGGGCCGCCGCACGGTCGCTCTCCTGGGTCCTTGGGATCCCAGTCGACGTCGACGGAACGATGCCGGCCGAGGACGTGCCGGCGATCGTGGTGGCCAACCACCCGAGCTTTCTCGACGCGGTCGTCCTCATCGTGGCGTCGGCGTCCCCGCTCACCTTCGTGACGAGCACCGAGCTCCGCTCGAAGCCCGTCGTCGGAGCGTTCCTCGAGCGCCTCGGGTGCGCCTTCGTGGCGCGCGGAGAGCCGGCACGTGCAGAACGCGACCTCGAGACGCTGACGGATCTCGTCCGAACCGGCCACCGCCTCGTCGTCTTCCCCGAGGGGTCGCTCGCCCGAGCGCCCGGAGTGCGGCCGTTCCACTTGGGCGCGTTCGCCGTCGCGGCCACGACGAGGTGCCCGATCGTGCCCGTCGCGATCCGAGGCACGCGCGGCGTGCTGCCACCGGGCTCCTACCTCGCACGGCGAGGCCGGGTCGCGCTCGCCGTCGGCCGCCCCGTGGACGCCCCCGCTGCGGACTTCGCCGCCGAGGCCGCCCTCTCCGAGGTCGTGCGGCGAGACATCGCGCAGATGGCCGGCCTCCCGCTCATGGGCGAACCCGGGACCCCGACCCCCGCCTCGTAATCACCCACGGGACGCCAGGGACTCCAGGGTGTGCACCACGGGGGGCGACCCTGACGCCGGTCCGGGTCCAGCACAGCTCGGCGTGATAGGCGCCATCCCGACCTCCAGGGAGGGCGGCGAAGAGGGCCCCGGACGACCTCGGTCTCCCGCATACCTGCGGCTGCTCCTCACCCTGCTCTTGCCGGCGGCACTGTTCAACTCCTACGACGGCGAGCTGAGGGCGGTGCTGCTCAGTCAGTTGAAGGACGCCTTCCACGTGGGCACCGCGGCTGTCGGGATCGCCAACATCCCGATCGGGGCCGGTCAGTTCATCGCGTTCTTCGTGGTGCTCGCCGCCGACAGGATCGGACGACGCCCGATCCTGATGTGGTCGATCCTCGGCTACACGGCGTGCACCACGCTCAGCGCGGTCTCCTGGAACCTCTGGTCGTTCGCCGCGTTCCAGTTCGGGACGCAGGTCTTCATCGGTGCCGAGTTCGGCGTGGCGGTCACGCTGCTCGCAGAGGAGGTGCCGCCCGCCCACCGAGGCCGGTACCTCTCGTGGCTGCTGCTCGTCAGCCCGCTCGGAGCAGTGCTCGCAGGCGTGCTGGTCGCAGTCGGGTTCCTCCACAACCCGATCGGGTGGCGAATGTTCTTCCTCCTCGCCGCGGTCCCGCTCCTCGTGGTGGCCGTCGCCCGTCGCAAGCTGCAGGAGAGCGAGGCGTACTTGCACGCCCGGGCCGCCCGGGCCTCCTCGCCCAGGCGCTCGGCGCGCGAAGCGGTCGTCAGCTCGGTCGCGGTCTTTGCCCGCGCGACGCGGCTGCGGGTCTCGGCGGTGGGAGGCATCGCCTTCGTCCAGGGCCTGGGATCAGCCGCAGCCGTCGGATGGTGGACGTACTACGCGGAGCACGAACGGCACTTCGGCACCGGCACGGCCGGTGCCTTCTTCGCCGCCGCAGCCCTCGTCAGCGTGCTCGGCTACCTCTGGTGCGGCCGGATGATGGACCGGATCGGGCGTCGGCCGACCGCGGTGGTCTACGTGCTCGCGGCCGTGGTCTGCGCCGTGCTCACGTTCCAGGTGACCGATCGCTGGGTGATGCTGCCGTTCCTCATCGGCACTGCGTTCTTCGGGGTCGGCATCGCACCGGTCCTCTCCGCCTTCGCGACCGAGCTGTTCCCGACGACGATCCGCGCGCAGGCGTCGGCGTGGATCCGCAACGGCTTCGGCAACACCGGCTCGGTCCTCGGCCCGGCGCTCGTCGGGATCCTCGGAGCGAGCGCAGCACCGCTGCACAGCATCGGGGTGGCGGTCAGCGCGCTCGTGGCCATCTCCGTCCTTGCAGTGCCCGTCATCGTGTGGGCCATCCCGGAGACCAAAGCGGCGCAGCTCGACGAGGCGGAGGCGAACGCAGACGCGAGCGCAGACGGGCAGCGGTCCGGTTTCGTATCCTGAAGGCTCGAAGTCCGCAGGCCACCCTCGCAACGGCGCGGACGGCACACGGTCCCAAGCCGACGCGTCCGGGACGGCCGAGGCCCGAGCGCCCGTGCCGATGACGCGCAGACTCGAGGCGACAACGAGACGAAAGTCGAGAAGGGAGCCGAAGTGGCGCAACGTACTGTGGAGATCCAGACCCCGGACGGGACCTGCCCGGCCGCGCTCAGCGTTCCCGAGGGCGAGGGGCCCTGGCCAGCGGTCATCATGTACGCCGACGCGGGAGGGATGCGCGACACGATCCGCCAGATGGGCGAGCGGCTGTCCTCCCTCGGCTACGTGGTCCTCGTGCCCGACTTCTACTACCGCAACGGTCCTTACGGCCCCGTCGACATGCGCACGGCGTTCTCCACGAAGGAGTCGGCCGAGAAGATCATGGCCATGATGCAGGGCTACACCGCCGACAAGGTGGTGCGTGACGCCGCGGCCTTCGTCGACTACCTCGACTCACTGCCCGAGAAGAAGCCAGGAGGTGTGGGCACCACCGGCTACTGCATGGGAGGCAGGCTCTCGCTCGTGGTCGCGGCCAACCTGGGCGCGCGTGTCGCCGCGGCGGCCTCCTTCCACGGGGGGAACCTCGCCAAGGCCGACGACCCGGACAGCCCGCACCACAAGGCCGGCGCGATCAGGGCCGCCGTGTACGTCGCGGGGGCGAGCGAGGACCCTTCGTTCCCCGACGAGCAGAAGGACCTGCTCGAGAGGTCCCTGACCGAGGCCGGCGTCACCCACACGATCGAGACCTACGACGCGCACCACGGCTTCGCGGTGCCGGACAACGCGAGCTACGACGAGGCGGCCGCCGAGCGTCACTGGAAGGCCACCGAGCAGTTCTTCAGATCGGCTCTTGCGTGATCGAGGTCAGCGAGGAGCGCTTCGAGCAGCTCGTGTCGGATGCGCTCGACTCGCTGCCTCCGGAGCTCGGGAGCCGCATCGACAACGTAGCCGTCGTGGTCGCAGACGGCACGCCCGAAAGCCCGCTGCTCGGGCTCTACGAGGGGATCCCGCTCACCAAGAGAACCATCGGGTACGCAGGGGTGGCGCCCGACCGGATCACCATCTTCCGCCTGCCGATCCTGGCTCGCAGCGCCACCGAGGCCGAGGTCCGAGAGCAGGTCCGCCGAACCGTCCTCCACGAAGTCGGCCACCACTTCGGCATCAGCGACCCCCGGCTGCGCGAGCTGGGCTGGTGAGCCGCCACGACGGGCTCGGTCGCGTCGGTCGGCTCTGAGGGCCGGGGAGCGCCGAGCGGCGTCAGGGCCGACGACAGCTCCCCGTCGGCCGGGTGGGCTATGCGGTCGCCGCCCCCGGACTTGCGTCGCCGGGCTGCTCGCGGCGCGATTCCTTGTACACGCGTGCGGCGGTGCGCACCCCCCAGCTTCCCGCGCAGGCCATTGCGGTCAGCGTGCACACGGCGCCACAGGCGATCAACACCGCCCAGGCCAGGTGGCTCGCGGTCGTGAGCCGGTCGGCCGCCGCGCCGGAGAGGTGGCCCGAGCCGAGGCTGGTGGCGCTCACCAGTGAGCCCATGACGGCGACCCCGAGCACGCTGCCGAGTTGCCGGGCGGTCGATGCGATGGCCGCCGCCACGCCCGCTCGCTCCGGCGGCATGCCGCTCACCGCGGTGTGAGTGATCGGAGGGTTCACGAGCCCGAACCCGCACCCGAGGATCGTGTAGCACGCGGCGAGGCGGAGCAAGCTCGTCACCGGATCGAGGTCCAAGAGCATCGCGCCGCCTGCAGCGATGCAGATCCCACCTGCCGCCATGGGCGCCCGCGACCCGAAGCGCCCGACGAGGTTCCCCGCGACGATGCAGCACACGGCGATCGCGGCGGTCGCCGGCAGGATCATGACGCCCGCGGCCAACGCGGAGTCCCCTCGGACGTCCTGGAGGTAGAGCGTGTTCACGAAGAGGAAGCCGAACAAGGCCATGAAGCTCGTCACCGCGATGACCGTCGCGGCCGAGAACGGCGGGCTGCGAAAGAAGCGCGCTTCGAGGAGCGGCTCCGTTCTGCGACGCTCGACGACCAGGAGCAAGACCAGGCCGACCCCTCCCGCGCAGAACATGCCCACGATGAGCGCCGATCCCCACCCGGCCGAAGACCCTTCGATCACGCCGTAGGTGACGGTGGCGAACACGACGATCATGAGCAACTGCCCGGCCGGGTCGAACGCCCGGGGGCGCGGCGCGCGCGACTCCGGCACCGTCCGTCTGGCGAGCCACCAGGTCAGCAGGCCGATCGGGACGTTGATCCAGAACACCGATCGCCACCCCACGCTCGTGACCAGCGTCCCTCCGATGATCGGCCCCGCGGCGATGCCCAGCCCGAAGACGGCGCTCCACACCCCGAGCGCTCGAGCACGCTCGACGGGGTCCGTGAACACCTGGCGAACGATGGAGAGCGACGCCGGAACGAGCAGGCACCCTCCGAGCGCTTGCGCCATGCGGAACGCGATGAGCGTCTCGACGCTCGGCGCGACGCTGCACAGCGCCGAGCCGAGCGTGAACATGAGCAACCCGCTCGTGAACATCCGCCGCCGGCCGAAGCGGTCCCCCATCGACCCCGACAGCAGCAGCAGGCTCGCCAGCACCAGCAGGTAGGCGTCCGCGACCCACTGGAGGTCGGCAACGTCCGCGTGGAGGGCGCGATGGATGGTCGGAAGTGCGACGTTGAGCCCGCTGCTGTCGATGTAGGCCATGAAGAGGCTCATGCTGCACACGACGAGGACCGCGTAGCGACGGTCGACGGCCCGGGCGCCGAGTCCGAAGGACGCGATCACCCCGGGAGCGGCGATACCAGCAGGGATCCCTGACCGACTGCCCGAGGCCGCCGTCACCCCCGGCCCTCGGCGAGGGACGGCTCGCCGAGGATCAGTCCGAGGTGGACGAGGCTTCACGGCGACCGAGCTTCAGCAGTGCCACGGCGTTCTCCTTCAAGATCAGCTTGCGCACCTCGTCGCGGATGGCCGTCTTCTCGAAGTCTGCGAGCCACCGGTCCGGCGTGAGCACCGGGTAGTCCGATCCGAACAGCATCTTGTGGCGCAAAAGCGTGTTCGCGTACTGGACGAGGTTCGCCGGGAAGTACTTCGGCGACCACCCTGACAGGTCGATGTAGACCGTCGGCTTGTGCAAGCAGACCGACAGCGCCTCGTCCTGCCACGGGAACGACGGGTGGGCGAGGACGATCGGGAGGTCGGGGAAGTCGGCGGCCAGCTCGTCGACGAACATCGGGTTCGAGTACTTGAGGAGGACCCCGCCACCGCCGCGCACGCCCGCGCCGACCCCCGTGGTGCCCGTATGGAACAAGGCAGGCACCTGCAACTCCTCGATCGCCGCATAGAGCGGGTAGAACGCGCGCTCGTTCGGGTAGAAGGCCTGGAGGTTCGGGTGGAACTTGAACCCGCGCACCCCGTGCTCGGCGACGAGCCTCCGTGCCGCAGTCACCGCGGCCTTGCCGGCGTGGGGGTCGAGGCTGGCAAAGGGGATGACCACGTCGGCGTGGTCCTTGGCCAGCGCTGCGATCTCCTCGTTGGTGACCGCCGGCGGCTCGCCGGTCGCGCTGGTCGCGTCGACGGTGAACGCCACGCAGGCCATCTTGCGCCTGCGGTAGTAGTCCGCCATCTGGGGAACGGTCGTCGCCGTCACCTCGGTCCGGAAGTAGCGAGCCATCGCCTCGGCGCCCTCGGGCCCGTGCTCGACCTGGTCGAGCGAGCCGGCCCGCGCGCCGACCGACATCCATACGTGCGTGTGCACGTCCAGCGCGACGATCTCGTCGACGTCGATCACGCCAGCCCCTTTCCTGCGGAGGCGACCGCTTCGGCGTCGCATGCGGGCCGTCTCCGCCCTCACCTTGCCACATGCTCGTGGGCTCTCCGGCCGCCAGGGGGCCGCTGGATCCTCGAGATGGATTGTTCGAACGGATTGTTGACAATTCCGTAGACACTCATGTAGCTTCCGGCCGGTGATCGCGCGACAGCCGGGGGGCTCCCGCGCACGGAGCCGTGCACCTGCACCTCGCACCGCCCGACGAGTGGCCGCGTCGCCCGGCCGCCGCGTCGCCCGCTGCACGCATGCCCAGCATGCCGAGGCCGTCCACGCCCAGCTCC
>JAJYYT010000060.1 GCA_021800645.1 Actinomycetes bacterium | reverse complement strand
CCTGCCGGAGCTTCCCTACGACTACGCGGCGCTCGAGCCGCACTACCAGGCGGAGAACCTGGAGATCCACCACACCAAGCACCACGCTGCGTACGTGGCCGGTGCCAACACCACCTTCGAGCGCCTGGGCGAGGCGAGGGCGGCCGGCGACTACGCCGGGCTCGTCGGCCTGGAGAAGACCCTCGCGTTCAACGTCTCGGGCCACGTCCTGCACTCGATGTTCTGGAAGAACCTCACTCCCGGCGGCGGCGGTCGGCCCGAGGGCGAGTTGTCCGCCGCGATCGATGAGCACTTCGGGTCCTTCGAGGCCATGCGCGCCCAGCTCTCCCAAGCTGCCGTGCTGGTGCAGGGCTCCGGGTGGGGCGCGCTCGCCTACGAGCCGCTCGGCGCTCGGCTGATCGTCGAGCAGATCTACGACCACCACGCCAACATGGCTCAAGGGTCGGTGCCCTTGCTCGTCTTCGACGTCTGGGAGCACGCCTATTACCTGCAGTACCGCAACGTCCGAGCAGACTTCGTCGACGCGCTGTGGAACCTGGTCAACTGGCCGGACGTCGCACAGCGCTTCGAGCAGGCCCGGAGCGCCTCGCTCGGTTGAGCCGACCTGCCCTCGGCCTCGAACGGACGCGGGTTGTATCCCTCCTGGGGCCTCGTGCGTCTCTAGGTCGTTGGTTCTCCCGATGAGGCAAGGAGCAGGCGATGAAGAAGAACATGGGAAAGACGGACCGGGCCCTGCGGGTCCTCGTGGCAGCCGGTGCGGTCGCTGGGAGCGGCGTGCTCGGCTTCTCGACGGCAGGAGGCATCGTGCTGCTCGTCGTGGCGGCGGTCATGGTCGTGACGGCGGCGAGCGGGTACTGCCCCCTCTACAGCGTTTTCGGCCTGACGACGCGCGGCCCGGGCGCCGGCTCCGGTGGGCACAGGGTGGCGCACCTGCGCCGGGCAGCCTGAGCACCGGCCGATCCGGCGCAAGCCGGGACCTTCGGCAGCGAGCCGATCGGGCGGTACCTGCAGAGGCAGGTACCGCCCGATCGGGCACGTAGCGCTGGAGAGCGGCAGACTGGGGACCGTGGCAAGCGTCTCGGCGGGCGAACGGCCAAGCGGGGACTTCGCCGGCGCGGTGGCAGCCGAGCTACCGGGCCTGTACCGCTACGCACGCTCGATCACGGCGGGGGAGGCCGAGGCAGAGGACCTGGTCGGCGAGACCGTGCTGCGGGCCCTCGAGCGGTCGGACCAATTCCGGGGCGAGGCGTCGGTCCGGACCTGGCTGCACCAGATCCTCTCCCACTTGGCGGTCGATCGGGCTCGCCACCGTGCCCATGAGCTCAGCGTCGCGGACGTGGAGACCCAATGGCGGGACGAGGCCTATAGCGTCGACGCCGAAGCGGTGGTGGAGCGGGCCGAGTCGGCTGCGGAGCTTCGCGACGCGCTCGTCCACCTGCCGTACCACTATCGCAGCGCGGTCGTGCTCCACGACGCCGAAGGCTTCCCAGCGAGCGAGGTGGCCGAGGTGCTCGGCATCTCGCTCCCCGCGGCGAAGCAGCGGATCCGACGAGGAAGGATGATGCTCGTGAGCGCCCTTTCACAACGAGAGCAGCGACGGGCGGCAAATGCCGGGGTACCGCTCGGCTGCTGGGAGGCTCGAGAGCAGGTATCGAGCTACATCGACGACGAGCTCGAACCAGCAGAACGCCGTGCCCTCGAAGCCCATCTCGCCAGCTGTGCCACGTGCCCGCCGCTCTACCAGGCGCTGGTGGGGGCGAGGGCGTCGCTCGGCAACCTCCACGACCCCGACAGCGTCATCCCGGCCGGCCTCGCCGAACGCGTCCGGCGCTACCTCGGCACGGAGGCGTCAGCGCCGATCACAGAGCGCGTCGCGAACATCGATCATCGAGACGTAGAGCTCGATTGAGCCGGGGACGTTCCCGACCGCGACGACCTCGCTCGGGAGGAACGGCTCAACGTACCAGCGCGTAGGGAGGTGTGCCGTCTTCGCCCTCCGCCTGCGGCTGCAGGTCGCACCCCGCGCGCACGAGAACCTCGGCGTCCTCGTCGGCACGAGCGGCGGCCCGAGCCTCAGGGCGCGCACGGGCGAGCCCGTGGCTGACGACCACGGCGGCGACCACCCCGAAGGCCGCGATCACGAACAGCGACGCGCGGTCCGCCCCGACCGAGCCGCCCGAGGCGGTGCCGGTGCCGATGATCGCCGCGGCCAGCGCGACGCCGAAGGCCGCGCCGACCTGACGGCTCATGTTGATCAGCCCTCCGGCGAGCCCCTGCTCCTCGTCGCTCACCCCACGGGTCGCCGCGACGGTCGCGCCGAACGCACCGGCTGCGCTCCCGAAGCCGACGAACATGAACCCCGGGAGGAACAGCGCGTAGTCGTGCCACCCGAAGCTCGAGGCGAGGAGGAACAGGCCGACGCTGGCAGCGCCGGCCGAAGCGATCAAGAGCGATCGGACTCCGACGCGCCGCACGATGCTTGCCCCGCGCAGGACGGCGACGAACCCGATGAGCCCCTGGGGCACCATCGCGAGCCCGGTCACGAGCGCCGAGTAGTGGAGCACGAGCTGGAAGAAGAGCGGCACCGTCAGCAGCTCTCCTGCGCTCCACCCCCCGAGCATGGCCATCGCGAGGTTGGCCGAACGAAGCCCTCGGCGCCGCAGCATCCCGAGCCGGACGAGTGGCGCAGGGTGGCGCCGCTCCAGGTGCACGAACGCCGCCCCGAGCACGACCGACGACGCGAGGGCCAAGAGCGTCGCGGCCGACGTCCACCCGAGCGCGGGCCCCTCTGAGATCCCGTAGACGAGCGCGGCGGTCGCTCCGGTGACGAGCACGCCACCGACGACGTCCAGTCGGGCGCGCGCCCCGCGTGGGACCTCGGTCACGAGGAACGGAGCGAGCGCGGCCGCGAGCAGGCCGATGGGGACGTTCACCCACAGCACCGAGCGCCAGTCGAAGTACTGGACGAGCGCGCCGCCGAGCACCAACCCCGCCACGAAGCCAACGGAACCCGTGGCTCCGTAGTAACCGAGCGCACGGTTGCGCGCCGGCCCTTCGGCGGTGGCAGCGGTGATGAGCGACAAGGCTGCGGGCGCGACGAGCGCCGCCCCGACGCCCTGGACGGCGCGTGCGGCGATCAGGACGCCGATCGACGTCGCGAGCCCTCCCGCCAACGAGGCGAAGGAGAAGACGACGAGACCTGCCACGAAGACCCGGCGACGGCCGAAGAGATCGCCGATCCTCCCGCCGAGGACGAGCAGGCCGCCGAAGGTGATCGCGTAGGCGGTGATCACCCACTGCACGGCCGTCGTCCCCACCGCAAGCTCGTGCTCGATCGAAGCGAGGGCGACGTTCACGATGCTGAAGTCGAGCACGACCATGAACGAGGCGGCGAGGATCAGCGCCAGGGAGGCGGCCGGATGGGGCGTGCGCCGGCTCATCGAGGGCGCTCCGTCTTCGGTTTCCTCACTCGTTGCTCTCCGGGTTCTCTGGGTGTCGGTGCGAGCACGAAACGATACGTTCCGTTTTCGTTCAGGGACGGCAGGTTCAACGCCTGACGTCCATGCCTATTCCCGACGCCTGTTCGCGACGCCTGTTCGCGACCTCGGTCCCCCGCGCCGTCCTCCCGACCCCCAGGCAACGATCCCCTGGCCGCAAGCAGCCCTCGCGGCACTCAGCGCGAAGGCCCGCAGGAAGCAAGCGCCGACCGCTCCGTCCGCGGGCGACGGTCAACGTCTCGGCATGTCCTCCGGGCTCGGCCCGCCGACCCGCACCGCTGCGCGCACGAGCTCGTCGATGCGCTCGAGGACCGCCGGCTCGAGGTCGATGTCGGCCGCGGCGACCGCCTCGTCGACATGCGCGGGATCGCGGGTCCCGACGATCGCGACGTGGACGGCCGGGTTCGCGAGCGCCCAGGAGATCGCGAGCTGCACCGGGGTGATGCCGAGCTCGGCGCGTGCGAACTTCTCGAGCTGCGCGACGACTGCAAGGTTCTTCGAGAAGGTCTCGCCCCTGAACACCGGACTGCGCGCCCGCCAGTCGCCCACCGAGAACACGGTGTCGGCTCGCAACCGGGCGCCGAGAAGGCCGTGGGCGAGCGGACCGTAGACGAGGACGCCGATGTCATGCGCGGCGCAATAGGGCAGGACCTCTTGCTCGATGTCCCGACGAAAGAGGTGGTACGGCGGCTGGAGGGTCTCGACCGGCAGCGTCGCGCTGAACGCCTCCATCTGGGCGACGTCGAAATTCGAGACGCCGACGTGACGGATCTTTCCGGCGTCTCTCAGGCGCTCGAGCGCACGTGCCGTCTCCTCGAAGGGCGTCGCCGGGTCCGGCCAGTGGACCTGGTAGAGGTCGATCACATCCCTCCTGAGCGCGCGCAGGCTCTCCTCGACACCCTGTTGGATCCACGCAGCGCTCGCGTCGCGTGCGACGCCGCCGTCCTGGGGGCGGAGCCCTCCTTTCGTGGCGATCACGAGCCCTTCGCGGCCGACGCCGTCGAGCGCCCTGGCGAGAAGCCGCTCGGAGGCCCCGAACCCGTACGCCTGCGCGGTGTCGAAGAGGGTGATCCCCTCGTCGGCCGCCCTACGGATGGCCGCGATCGCCTTGACCTCGTCCGTGGCACCCCACTCGCCACCGAGCTCCCAGGTCCCGAACGCCACGCGGGAGACCTCGAGCTCGCTCTTCCCCAGCCGCACGTACCGCATCGAGCTCCGCCTCCGCACCTCGTCGTCTCGTCCGCCGGGCTCTACGTCGCGCCCGCGGCCGCGTGGCCGGCGTGGCCCACCCCGCACGCGCCCCTACAGAGATCGTACCTCCACCGCCCGAAACGAGACGGTTCGTATCTACTCTTCGGCTCTCGACGAGACACCGGGGCTACGCTGCTCGTGGTGGAGAACGACCCGCCCGGGCCGGCCGGCACTGAGGCCAGGCGCGAGGCGCCAAGCGGTCGCGGGAGGCCGCTGAGCGACGCCACCGAACGGGCCATCCTCCAAGCGACGACTGGGCTCCTTGCCGAACGTGGGCTCTCGGCGATGACGATAGAGGAGGTGGCCGCCCGGGCGCACGTCGGCAAAGCCTCCATCTACCGGCGTTGGTCCTCGAAAGGGACGCTGGCCTTCGACGCGTTCGTGACGGACTTCCTCGAGCGCCAGCCGCTCCCCGACACCGGGAACCTGCGCGGCGACCTCCTCGGTCTGCTGCGCGCATGGGTGCGAGCCGTGCGCCAGCCGGTGACCGGCCGGACCTTGAGGGGCCTCGTCGGCGAGGTCCAGCGCGACCCGGAGCTCGCCGACGCGTGGCGCGAGCGGTTCGTCACGCCCATGCGGGCACGCCACGACGCCGTCTTGCGGCGCGCGATCGAGCGCGGACAGCTCGCGCCCGAGGCGAACACCGGCCTTCTCCTCGACCTGCTCTACGGCCCCGCCTACCACCGCCTTCTCCACGGCCACCTGCCGCTCGACGACGCGTTCGCCGAGGACGTGGTCGCGGTCATCATGGCCGCCAACGAAGCGGGGGTGCTCTGATCCGACGATCCGAAGGTCCGATAATCTTCATCTGACGGATCGCTGCGACGTGGGCCTCCAGGACGTTCGTGCCGGCACGGACCTCGAAAGGTCCTTTGGCCCTGGCGTGCCGAAGGGCAGACGCAGCACCGTCAGAGGTATGGGCCCGTCGCGCGAGGTGCCAGGAGCCGAGTCCGAGCTGGTCCCGCCCGTCGACGCTCAAGACGCGGCCACGGGGGTACGGGGCGAGCCGCCGGAGGCCGAGGAGCAGGGCCCGCCGGAGGCCGAGCGCGTCAAGCGTCCTGGCGAGCTCTGGCGGATCGAAGGGTCCCTGTCGGCGGTGCGCGCAGAGCTCGACCAGCTCGGGTCGCTCGACGACCCGGCGTTGCGCGCCCGCGTCGCGCAGCTCGAGCACCGCTGGTACGAGGAGCTCGGCGCGGTGCTGCCCGAGGCCGTGCTGGGCGAGCTGCACCGGTTCTTGGACTGGGCCGATGACGCCCAACCCGGAGCCTCGGAGCTGCGCATCGGCCTCGCCCAGCTGTCGGGGTGGCTCGACGGGCTCATCGCGGGGCTGGGCGTGTCGATCGGCGAACCGCCGGACTGAGCCAGCTGACAAGGAGTGAGCCAGCTGACAAGGAGATCGGGAAGCGGGAGGATCACCGGTATGCGGAGCGCACTCGTGGTGGTGGACATGCTGAACGACTTCATGGACGGGGTGCTCGGGAACCCCTCGGCGCGCGGGATCGTCCAACCCATCCAGCAGCTCGCAGCCCGAGCCAGGACAACACCCGATTGGGTGGTGCTCTACGCCAACGACTCCCACGAGGTCTCGGACGTGGAGCTGCGCGTCTTCCCGCCGCACGCGATGGCCGGCACGCCAGGGGCCGCGGTCGTCGACGAGCTCCGTCCCCACCAAGGCGACGTCGTGGTGCCGAAACGGTTCTACTCCTCGTTCACCGCGAGCAGGCTCGAAGACGAGCTCCGCTCGCACGACGTCGGCAGGCTCGTGCTCGTGGGCCAGCACACCGACTGCTGCGTGCGCCACACCGCGTACGACGCCTTCATCAGGGGGTTCGAGCTCGCGGTCTGCCCCGACGCGACGACGGTGTTCGAACCCGGCTCCGACGAGCCGGTGTCAGAACGGCAGTCTCGCGCGCTCGAGTACCTGCAGACCTATTACGGCGCACGGGTCGTGACGACCCAGGACGTCGCCTGAAGCGCGCCGATCGCAGGCGCGCCGATCGCAGGCGCGCCGATCGGAGACCGAGGAGGGCGAGCTCGGGAGGAGGAGCAGGTCATGGAGCGACGCAGACGGTGGGCCGCAGCCGCGGTGGTCGCGGCAGCGGGCGCGGCCGGGGTCGCGTTGCGCCCCGGCACTCGGGGCTGGAGGAAGATGCGTCGAGGGCTCGCGCGCGCCGGCAGCCGGCTCAGGTATGCCGAGGGCAGGGCCAAGGGTGCGTGCTACCGCCTGCGCGGGCTGGAGCCGGATCCCGCCGTCATCGACAACGTGCTGGCCGACCGCATCCGATCAAGCCTCGGCCAGATCGAGCACGAGCTGGACCTGCCTCGGGTGCACGTGATGGTCGAGCACCACGTGGCGCTGCTCCACGGGGAAGTGGGCAGCTCGAGCGACGCGGAGAAGATCGAGCACGCCGTGGCGGCGGTCCCCGGGGTCGCCGGCGTCGAGTCCTACCTCCACGTCGGGCTCGGCCCGTGGGACACGCGGCCGTCCGCGAGTCGGGCCGCCCACCGGCCCTCGGCGGCGTACAAGTCCTTGCTCGACGCGGCAGAGAAGAACGGGGTCTCGCCAGCGGCCGCTCCGCTCGTCGTCCGGGGCGTCCTCGCGACGTTCGCGGACCGCCTGCCTGTGAGCCAGCGCGAGCACCTGTCCTCCCATCTTCCCGCCGACGTGCGCCCGCTGTTCACACCACCGAGACGGATCCACGACGCGCCTCCGGTGAGATCGGTGCGCGACCTCGTCGGCCGTATCGCCGCGACGACCTCAGAGGTGCCGCTCGAGCGGGCCAGGGACGTGACCGCCGACGTGGTGCACGCGCTGCGCGATCTGGTGCCGGGCGACGTCAGGGGGATCGCGGCAGTCCTTCCCCAAGAGCTCAAAGAGCTCTGGGAGTCAGAGACACGAAAACCCTGAGGTGCAGGGCTGAGGTGCGGCCGGCCAGGCAGGAGGTGAAGGAGGTACGGCGAGCCAGGCAGGCTCCGGCTCCTCGTGCCTGCCGGGTCCGGCTCGATGGCGATCGGGCCCTGTCAAATTCGGTTCGAGTGGCGGTAGCTCCGAAGCGCGGAACGTACCGTCGCGAGCCAGCGCTCAGGCGTCCACGTCCACACGCCGCGACGGCGGACGAGCTCCAGCTCGAGCGGCGCGAGCACCTCTCGCTGCAGGTCGGAGAGCGGCGCACCGCGACCGACGGTCTCGAGGACCTCGCCCGCGACGAGCGCCCTCGCGATCCTCCACCTGCGGGAGGAGGACCAGCCGTGCGCCCCCGCTGCCGCCCGATCGAGGTCGTCACGGCTCCCGTGCGCAAGCACATTGGTCCACGCCCACACCGGCACCGGCTCCCCGCGCTCCTCGAGCAGCTCCACGTACCTGCCCAGCAGGAACGCCTCGCTCTCGGAGACGAGCTCCGACGCGTCGGCGCTCGTGCTGTCCCGGGCGACGGCGGGACGACGCCGGCTCCATGGCCACCAGCGATGCTCAGCTGCAGACCTGCTCATGTGCCCGATCCTTCATGCCGCGGGACCAGCTCCGGCGCCGTCCCTTCGCCACTCGCTCTCTCCACCACTCTGGCCAGGAGACGAGCCTTCTGCAAGGGACCTCTGTCCCTACCACGGCGTGATCGTCCCGCCGGAAGTCTCAGCGCCAGCGCGTGGCCCGCACCGGAGCACCATGACCTTCGCCGACCTTCGCCCCTACTCGGGCTCTCGTGGCGGGCAGATCCTGGAGCCAGGAGGAGACAGCGGAGACAGCAAGGAGGAGCCGTGCAAGCGAACGTCGGCGACCGGATCATCATCAAAGGCCACCACACGGGTCAGCCCGAGCGAGACGGAGAGATCCTCGAGGTCCGCGGACCGGACGGCGGGCCTCCGTACCTCGTGCGCTGGAGCGATACCGGAGAAGAGGGGCTCTTCTTCCCCGGCTCGGACGCGTCGATCCAGCACTTCCACGAAGCGACAGCCGGCTGACAGGCGAGCCGAGCCGACGGCCAGCCGGCTGACAGGCGAGCCGAGCTGACGGCCGCGCCACGCTGAGGGCCGCGCCGTGGCGCCTACGAACCTTGCGCCAGGAGCGCCCGCACCACGTCGCGGATGGAGACGATGCCGATGGCGACCCCGTCGTCGACGACCGGAAGGTGACGGCACCCCACGGCCAGCATGATCTGTGCGGCCGCAGGGACCGAGTCCGCCAAGGTCAGAAAGCGCGGCCCGACCGACTCGACGTCGACGACCCGCGTCTCGTCGGGGTCCTCGCCGCGCGCCAGCGCCTCGACGATGTCGCGCTCGGTGACGATCCCCTGCACCTCGTCGGCGTCCATGACCGCGAGCGCCCCGATGCCCTCTCGGCGCATGGCGATCGCCGCGCCACGAAGCGTCATCGTGCGGTCGATGGAGACGACGGCCGACTGCAGCACGTCGCGGATCGGAGGTCCTGCATGCGTGGAAGTGGTCACACCTGGATCGTCGGGCACTTCCGAGGGGCGCACAAGGGCCGAACGTCCTTCGTCGTGCCTGGGCTCACTTCCCGCCGGCGGGCTGCCCGCCGAGACGACGCTCGACGTCGAGGACGAGCTGGGTGGTCTTCACCACGGTGTCCGGGTTCAGGCTCATCGAGTCGATGCCGAGCGTGACGAGGTACTCGGCCATCTCGGGGTAGTCCGAGGGCGCCTGGCCGCAGATCCCCGAGTGGATCCCGTTGCGCCGGCAGCCTTCGACCGAGAGCCTGATCATCTCCTTGACGCCGTCGTCGCGCTCGTCATAGTCGAAGGCGACGATGTCGCTGTCGCGGTCCACTCCGAGCGTGAGCTGCGTGAGGTCGTTGGACCCGATCGAGAAGCCGTCGAACCGGCGCGCGAACTGGTCG
>JAJYYT010000059.1 GCA_021800645.1 Actinomycetes bacterium | reverse complement strand
CAAAGCCCTGCGTCTTTCGCGCCCAGGTCGCGGCAATCCGTGACTCGGTCTGGGAAATGGTGCGCACGGCCGGCGCCATGGCGATGGACGCGAGCGACGGCCCCGGCGTCGCTCGTAACCGCGGCGACCCCGGTCGGGATGACTGCGTCCTCCGTCGAGTCGGTCTCCCCGACGACGGTGCACTGCTGCGGGGAAGTGCAGGCGAGCGCCACCATGGAGTCGCCAGACAGGATCGGGCGGTCGCTGAACGTTGCCCCGCTGCCGGACACGACAAGGAACGTGGCATCACCCGGAACGAATGTCCTCCATCGGCCGTGGTGAGGAGCACCGCCTGACCCTGGTAGGTGCCGCCTGCATCGCACCATGTCGCCCCCGCGCAGGCGAACGCCGTCGAGGGGTCGTGAACGGTCCACCCAGGCCGCCCCCTCTGCCGATGACCTCGGTCCCGGCCAGAGTGCCGATGAGCACGACAACGGCCGCTAGCTCCACGAGCAGCGAGCGACGCGCCAAATGCCGGCGCATCGGCCCACGGAGCGAGGAACCCACCATCTCCGGATCCTCCTCACCTGGATTCGCCTGGAGCTCGACGCGGATGCGTCGAACCGTGGAGTCTCGCGTGAGCTGGGCGGGTCGTCGATGCTCACCGGAGCGCCCCGCGCCAACAACGACAGCAGCGAGCGGTACAACCAGGGCGTTGCCGTCGTGACGGCGCGAGCTTCCCTCGTCGGCTCCTGAGCACCCATCGCTTCTCCTCGAAGTCCACGTTTGGCGCCTTCAGCTAACATTCGGATATCCCGATGTCTTACACATGGACCCGATGCCTTGCGCATGGAGTTGCCGTGACTTGCAACCTGGCAATCCGGCGACGCCCCTCGAGCTCCATGATGCTCGTCGCTCGCGCCCCTGTTGGTGTCCCCGGTCCTCGTCGCTCCTCGGTCCTGACGGGATCCTCGCCGACGAAACATGCACCGAGACCCGGTCACCCGGCAGGCACGCGACCGGTCCGGTTCTCCGCCGACCTCGCGAGTGGTGCTTCATGAGCGTTTCGGCTGCTTCTAGGGTCTCGACGGCGAAGGCACCCGTCCCGCCCGTTCCTGCCGACCCGATGGGACGAGACCTGCTCGCCCGCTTCTCCCGAGCTCTCGGCGACGCTACCCGATTGGCCCTGCTCGCCTTCTGCGCCGAGAGCGAGAGCACCGGCAACGAGTGCGTCGTGCACGCTGGGCTCTCCCAGGGGCGCGTCTCGGCGCACCTCCGATGCCTGGTCGGCCGCCGCCTGCTCGAGGTGCGACGAGCCGGTCGCTTCGCCTACTACCAGGTGACCGACCCACGGGTGGCAGACCCGGTCGGGTTCGGGGCATCGATGGTCGCCGACCACGCCGCCTCGACCGCAGCATGCGCCAGGGCGGCATCCGCTCCGTGAACAGCTCACGGCTTCCCACGCGCGCGGACCCTCCGACCCCGCGCCGCGCGCTGCCTTCTGGGTCCGACGACACGTCGGGGTCTCGAGACCCTGGCCCGGTCGAGCCTCCCCCAACCTGGACGCGTGCCTCGGAGGCGGTGGGCGTCTGCCTGCACCCGCCCAACCGAAGGCGCGTCGTCGTCATCGCCGTGGTGGTGGGCAGCCTGCTCGTCGCGATCAACCAAGGCGGGACGCTCGCATCAGGGCATGTGGGCTGGGTCGTGTGGGTCCGAGTCGCCCTCGACTACCTCGTCCCTACGTGCGTCTCGACCCTTGGCGTGCTCGCGGGGTCGAAGCGCAACAGCGCTGCGTCGGATGAGCGCGGGTCATAGCTCGTCGTAGGTCACCGTGACCGGCGCCGGGTTGGACGGGTCTGCCTCGAGCGCACGTCTTGCCGTCTCGGCGATCCCGGTCGCGCTCAGCCGTGCCGGGACGTGACCGACCGCCATTTCCTCCGTGCCGACGTCCTCGACAGCGACGACACCACGCGACCCCTCGAGAGCAGCGCGGACCCGGCGGCGACATCCCTCGCAGGTGAATCGAGCACAGCGAAGGACGACCTCGCCCGGTGCGCGTGCGACGACGCGGAGGACGCCGCCTCCTGGTGACGTCGAAGCCCTGTTCTTCCCCACGATCAGATCCCGCACGGCGTGTCGACGCCCCCGACCCGGTTGTCTCCCACGAACTGCCACGGCGCGTACTGGTCTCCTGCGAGCGCGCTCAGGGTGGTCGAGTGCTCGGATCCTCCCGGGCCGCGCTGAGAGAAGCCGGCTCGATCGAAGGGTCGGACCCACGACGACACGTAGTGCAAGCGGCGCCCGCCCGGATAGGAGAGCTCCAGGGTGAGCCGAGCCCGACACCCGCTGATCGAGACCTGCTCGACGGTTGCGCTGGTGTAGAGCGCTTCGGGGTTGGTCCCCGTGGTGAGGTCGCGGGAGAACATCGCCACGACTTTGGACTGGGGCGAGACGACTGGTGCGAGCGGCGCCACCGAGCGGGTGCTGTAGACGGCGAGCACCGCGGAGGAGAAGTTGGCGTAGTCGTCGACGACCGACCACTGCTCGGCGCTGAGCGGCCGCCGTGAGGTGAAGCGTACCCAGTGCCCCCCGACGTACTCTTCCATCGCCGCCGTCTTGACGGAAGGGCCCGAGCCTGAAGCGAAGCCCGAGGACAGCGACGCGGTGATCCCCCACGCCGCTGCGACACCGACGAGCGCGCCGAGCGCGACGACCGCCACGAGGTGTGCTCGGAACCAGTCCCGCCACGACGTCGATGTTCGTCGATCTGCCATGACCTCGAACATATACGCGCTTTTACGAATATGTCACAGCAGCGAACTCGGTCCGGTCCCTGCGGTCAGGTCGGCAGATGCGCGCACGCAACGGCGTCAGCCGTCCGTCAGCAGCACGGCTGTACGGCAGCGGTGGTCTGGGCGTGGGTGTCGAGGTGCTTTGCTGCGGCGATCAAGGCACCCATCGTCGAATCCGGCACGCTGTTGCGGTAACGGATGTGCCCTGTGGATCCGATGAGCACGTAGAGATCGGGGATGCCGGCGGGGTCGTAGGCGAGGCTGAGCGCCTTCGACGCCATCCCCCACTCCCAGCCCGCACGCGTGATGGGCTCGTTGAAGGCCGCCTCCCGGCCGAAGGTGAGCAGCTCGGCTACCCCTTTCTTGCCTGAAGCGAAGTCGCCGTAGAGGCCCAAGGTGAGCACCCGGAGCCCCGTCGCGTGCAGCTGGTCGAAGTGCGACGCGACCGCCGGAATGCTCGCCGCGCAGCTCGCACAGCCCCCCGCCACGAACCACACCATGGTCGGTTTCCCACGAAGCGAGGCGATCGTGGCGGTCGTCCCCGCAGGAGTCGTGAAGGTGCCGTTGGGCGCCGGTGTCCCAGGTGCGGATGTCGGCGCGGATGCCGACCCCTGCGCCGACTTGGCGGCATGGTGCTTGGAATGGTGCTCGGAGGCTGCAGACCCGGCCTTCACGCTCACCGTCCCGCTCGCGGTGCCCACCAGTGCGTAGGCGCCGAGGCCGACAACGAGGGCGAGGGCGCCTGCGGTCACGGCCGATCGCCGGCCCCGTCGAGACGCGATGGCGCGCTCGTACGCAGGCCAGCCCCTCATGCGAGTGCCCTCGCGGCACTGAGCAGCGCTGGCATGGTGGAGGACGGTGAGCTGTTCACGTAGGTGATCTTTCCTTTGGCGTTCAGCAGGTAGTAGATGTCGAGATAGGCCTTCGGGTTGTAGGTGTGGGTGAGCGCGGACGACGCCTCCCCGAACGTCCAGTCCGGGTTCGAAAAGGCGCTGCCGGCGAGGACCTTGGCGAAGCTTTGCATCGGGGGACCCGACTGACCGAGGTCGGCGTAGTTCTCGACCTCCACGACCCGCACGCCATCTGCGGCGAGCGCCGCGACGTGTTGGGCCATCGCCTGGGTGCCGGCCTGGCACGACGAGCACCACGTCGTCACGAACCAGATCAGGGCGGGCTTGCCACGCAACCCCGCCACGGTCTCGGTCTTGCCGGCGAGGGTGGTGATGACCCCGTTGGGCGCGGTGGTCCCCACCGGGAGCGACACGCCAGAGGAGCTCGACGTCCCGCTCGCCGAGGCAGAGCTCGAGCTCGCCTCGTGCAGCCCGACGACCAGTGCGACGAGGGCTGCGACGAGCGTGACGCTCCCGCCGACGAGCACCCGGTTGCGGCGTCGGCGCTTTGCCTCGGCCCGCCGCCTGCTGGCACCGCTCGGGCGCGCCGGCCGTTGTCTCGTCGATGGTTTGCTCATCGCAGGGCTCCTTCCCTGCGCTCGGGTCCTCGGGCCTCGGCTTCATCCCGGGCCGAGAGCGTCGTGTCCGCTGGTGTCTCGCCCACGCCGGCGAGCTCGGCGTCGCCGCAGCAGCCTTCGGAGAGCACGCCGGGAGCCTCGCCCGACGCCGTCGCGACGGCACAGCCGTCCTCGGTGAGGCACTGCGAGCGTGCGACCTTGCGCAGCCCCCACCAGCACGTGAAGGCGAGAAGCACGAGGCTCGCTGCGAGGAACTCGCTCTGGTGGACGGCGAAGAAGTGCTGCAGGGTGCCGGTCGTCGTGTACAGGCCCACCCCCGACACCCCGACGAAGGCGAGGAGCGAGGGGACGATCGGCGTGCAGCACAGGAAGCTCGGCAGCAGGCTCGCGACGAACGCCACGCCCCCCGCCGCGCCGCTCGCGGCCCTGGCCGCGGCGATCCGGCGCATCGCGTAGACCTGGATGCTCATGACGAGCCCCATCGCGAGCCCGAGCACGATCGCCCAGGTGAGCAGGTAGGCGTCGAGGTAGTCCCAGTTGGCGAGCTCGAAGCGCTGGGTGTAGTCGAAGGGCAGGAGCACGGTGTAGAAGAACGTGACGACGCCCGAGGCGACCAGGAAGCCGACGATGCGCCCGGGCGTGCCGAGCACTTCGGCGAGCGCCCTCGGCGCCCGCAGGCGCATGAGACCATTCGCGGTCGTCGTCACGGCCGCCACGCCTTCTGCGCCGGTGCGCAGCACGCAGCACGCCGTCGGTGCCGCACGAAGAGCCCGACCGCGACCGCAAGGAGGACGCCGCCGATCACCCCGCCCACTGCACCGAGGGTCGCGGCACTCGCAGCCGCGAGCGCAGCGAAGATCGCCGGGCCGCCGCAACACAGGACCGGCAGGACGAGCAGCAAGAGCGCCGCGCCAGGACCCTTCTTCTCGGCGGTGGCCTGGGTGCCCGGACTCAGCGTCCCATGTGGACGCTCGCCCGCTCGAGAGCTGGCATCAGGGGGTGTCACGTGGGAAACGGCCATACATTGCCTCCTTCGACCTGACGAACTTGGTCCATGGCGTGGAGCACCAAGCGCACCTGTGACTGGAGATACTCTACTACACATTCGTCGGAGCGCGTCAACGCGTGGAGGCTGGGCAAGGCAGCCGACCAGATGGATCCGGCCGAAGGTCGAAAGGACACGTTCATGGCAGTGCGAGGAGTCGCAGGAGCGGTCGCAACCCGAGTGGTCGCCCCCTACGTCGGGACCAAGGCGCTGGAACAGGTGAGCATGTTCTTCTACCGCCATGAGCCAGCACAGCCACGGGTGGCCGAGGACGCGGCCCGACCCGGGCGGCCACATCGCGTCACGGGCGAGAAGGTCACCTCTGCGCTCGGCCGCAGCCCGACCGACGAAGTTCTCGACCAGGTGGCGCTCGGCTTCCACTACGGCCCCGCAGTCAGCTGCGCCCCGCTCTACGTGGTCCTTCGCCGACAGGTCGGGTAAAAGCGCCCAGCCGAGCAGGCTCAAAAGGTGCGCACCCGCCGCGACCCGGGGCGACACGCCGCCGTGCCGCCCCGCGAGCACGGAGAGGCCGACGAGCACGGCGAAGAAGCCGAGCCCGACGGCGGGGCCGCTCAGCGTCGGCGCGCTCGCTTCATCGCCGTTGCCAGTTCGGCGACGAGCTCGGGATCGTCGAGATCCTCCACGAAGTGCGCGAGGGCCGCACGCGGGTGCGCAGTGCACGAGAGCAGGGAACGAATCGCCTGGGCGGTCAGCTCGTCAGGATCCCCCACCGCCCGATAGAGGTGGCCCTTGCCTTCTTCGGCCCGTTCGACGAGCGACTTGTCGACGAGGCGGCCGAGCACGGTCATCACCGTCGTGTAGGCCCGGGACTCGTCCCCGAGCCGCTCCCGGACCTCGCGCCCTGAAAGCCAGCTGCGGGCCGACCAGAGCACGTCGAGGATCTCGCTCTCGAGGTCGCCGACCCGGCGCCCTGCGATCAACCGTCTCGGCATCGACCACCACCTCCTACGTGTTGGTAGATCAGGCTGTCCGGTCTCCGGGTCGTTCGTTGCAGGCGATCCAGGTGGCTCTGCAGGCTTTCGACCACCCGGGTGTGGCGGCCTGCTTCGGTGACCCACCCGCGTCCATGGGCGTCGTCTCGTAGCGCGACGCCCGCCTACGGCGTGAGCCTCACTGCGTGGATGCCGAAGATCCCATCCCCCTGGCGGAGATGCTCGACCAGCTCCGCTGGCACCGGCTCGGAGGTCGAGAGGACCATGAGCGCGCTGTGCCCGTCGGAGCTGGGCCCGACGGCCATCGAGGAGATCGAGATGCCCGCGATGCCGAGCGCCATGCCGACCACCCCGATCATGCCGGGGCGGTCGTCGTTGTGCACGACGAGCATGTGCTCGGCCGGGGGCACCTCCAACGTGTGGCCGTCGACCATCACGATGCGCGGCTCGGGGCGCGCGCCCGGGCCCGCCAGCGTGCCGGAGACGGTGTGCCGGGCCGACCGGAGGGTCACGAGGCTCTTGTAGAGGGGCGACACAGCGGTCGACACCTCCTCCACCGACAGGCCGTGGCGCTCGGCCACCTGGAGCGCGTTCACGTAGGTGACCGGCTCCTCGGCGGTCGAGCCGAAGATGCCCTTCAGCGCGCAGAGCGTGAGGATCCCCGTCGCGTGGCCGGCGAGCTCGCCCCGGCACTCCACCTCGAGGCGGTCCGGCAGCGACTCGTGCAGGCAGGCGAAGAACCGTCCGAGCTGCTCGGCGATCTGCATGAACGGCCGGACGGCATCGGAGACCTCCGAGGCCGGCAGGTTCACGGCGAACGGCACGAAATCCCCTGCGAGCGCGAGGAGGACCTGCTCGGCGATGGTGACGCCGGCCTTGTCCTGCGCCTCCTCGGTGGAGGCGCCGAGGTGGGGGGTCACCACGACGCTCTCGAGCTCGAAGAGCGGGGACGCACCCGGCGGCTCCTTCGAAAAGACGTCGAGCGCGGCGCCGGCGACCACTCCTGCGCGGATCGCGTCGTAGAGCGCCTCCTCGTCCACGATGCCGCCGCGCGCGGTGTTCACGATCCGGATCCCGGGCTTCGCCTTGGAGAGGAGCTCACGTCCGACGAGCCCGACCGTCTCCGCGGTCTTCGGCACGTGGATGGTCACGAAGTCGGACTCCGCGAACACCTCCTCGAGCGAGCGCAGCTCCACGCCGAGCGCACGGGCGCGCTCGGGTGAGACGTAGGGGTCGTAGCCGCAGAGCCGCATCCCGAACGCGGCGGCACGCGCCGCGACGAACGAGCCCGCCCGCCCGAGCCCCAGGATGCCCAGGACCTTGCCGTGCACCGCGACGCCCTCGAAGCGCGAGCGCTCCCAGCGGCCGGCGACCAGGGCCGCGTGGGCCTGGGGAATGTTGCGCGCCTGGGCGAGCAGGAGCCCCATCGCCTGCTCGGCGACCGACAGGATGTTCGACGTCGGCGCGTTCACCACCATGACCCCGCGGTCCGTCGCGGCCTGCACGTCCACGTTGTCGAGGCCGACGCCCGCTCGTCCGACGACCACGAGGTCGCTGCCCGCCGCGAGCACCTCTGCGGTGACCGACGTCTGCGAGCGGACGACGAGCGCGTGGGCCCCCGCGACCGCGTCGAGCAGCTGGACGGGGCTCAATCCCTCTCGCACGTCGACCTGGTGGCCTCCTTCCTCGAGGAGCTCGAGGCCGCGCTCGGCGATCTTCTCGGTGACGAGGATGCGGGCCATCGTGACGCGGTGCGCTAGCTCGCGGACCCGAACAGGTCGGCGAGCCGGCCCACGCCCTCCACCATCGCGTCGTAGCCGAGCGCGTAGGAGAGGCGGAGGTAGCCGGGCGCGCCGAAGGCCTCGCCGGGGACCACCGCGACCTTCGCCAGGTCGATGCACACCTCGGCCAGCTCCTCGCTCGTGGCCGGCCGTCTCCCACCGATCTCGCGGCCCAAGAGGGCGTGCACGTCGGGGAAGGCGTAGAAGGCGCCCATCGGCTCCTCGCAGAGGACGCCGGGGATGCCCCGGAGCATCTCGACCATCTTCTTGCGTCGCCGGTCGAACGCGAGCCGCATCTCCGCCACCGCCTCGAGGTCGCCCGTCAGCGCCGCGAGCGCCGCGTACTGCGAGACGTTCGCCACGTTCGAGGTCTCGTGCGACTGGACGTTCGCCGCGGCGGCGACCGCATCGACCGGCCCGATCATCCACCCGACGCGCCAGCCGGTCATCGCGTAGGTCTTCGCGACCCCGTTCACCACGATGCAGCGGTCCGCGAGCTCCGGCACGAGGACCGGCATCGAGTGCTGCTCGGCGCCGCCGTAGACGAGGTGCTCGTAGATCTCGTCGGTGACGACCCAAAGCCCGCGCGCCGCGGCCCACCGGCCGATCTCGGAGATCTCCTCGCGCGGGTACACGGCCCCGGTCGGGTTGGACGGCGAGACGAAGAGGAGCACCTTCGTCCGGGGCGTGAGCGCAGCCTCGAGCTGCTCGACGGTGACCCTGAAGCCCTGGTCCGACCCTGCGAGCACCACGACCGGGACGCCGCCGGCGAGCGCGATCGCCTCGGGGTACGTGGTCCAGTAGGGCGCGCAGACGAGCACCTCGTCGCCTGGGTCGCACAGCACCGTGAACGCGTTCGCCACCGCCTGCTTGCCGCCGTTGGTCACGATCACCTGCTGGGCGGTGACCTCGTAGCCAGAGTCCCGGCGCGTCTTGGAGGCGATCGCCTCGCGCAGCTCGGGCAGGCCCGGGACCGGCGTGTAGTGGTGCGCGCGGGGGTCGCTGCACGCGGCGATCGCCGCCTGCACCACGTGCTCTGGCGTCGGGAAGTCCGGCTCTCCCGCGCCGAAGCCGATCACTTGCTCCCCTGCCGCCTGCAGCGCCTTGGCCTTCGCGTCGATCGCGAGGGTCGCCGAGGGCATCACGCCGGCCGCGCGCGCCGAGATCCTGCGGGTTCCGATGGAGGTCGTCACGGATGCCATGATCTCATAGTGACCACTGCCGACCCGACAACCATCGCCATCCCCGCGTCGCTGCTCCCCGCCGACGGGCGGTTCGGCTCGGGACCCTCGAAGATCCGGCCCGAGCACGTCCGCCGCCTTGCGGGCACCGGGACCACGTACCTCGGCACCAGCCACCGCCAGCAACCGGTGAAGGCGGTCGTCGGACGGGTCCGCCAAGGGCTCCGGGAGCTGTTCTCCCTGCCAGACGGCTACGAGGTGCTGCTCGGCAACGGGGGGACGACCGCGTTCTGGGACGCGGCCGTCTTCGGGCTGATCGACGCCCGGAGCCAGCACCTCTTGTTCGGGGAGTTCTCCTCGAAGTTCGCAGCGGCCGTGAAGGCGGCGCCGCACCTGAAGGAC
>JAJYYT010000058.1 GCA_021800645.1 Actinomycetes bacterium | reverse complement strand
TCCCCTGCGCGTCCCTGCCTCTCTCTCCCGAACACGCCCAGGTGGAGGTGGCGGGAATCGAACCCGCGTCCTCCGGTTTCTCACTGGGCCTTCTCCGAGCGCAGCCGGCAGGGGATTGTCGGGGGCTCCGCTACTGCCGGCGGCGGCGGCGTCCCGTACCCGGCGAAGTGTCCCCGCAGCCCTGCCGGAGCGGCCTGCGAGCGAGCTCCACTCGATGACGCCCGTTCACCAGCCCGTGGAGCAGAGGCTGGGCGGACGACGCTACTGATTAAGCAGCGTACGCGAGCGGATGCTCGGCGTTTGTTTTGTGTTCCGGCTCTTTTACGTGGCTCCGGAGACCACGGCTCGCTTCTCCCAACTCGACGACCGGAGTCGAAACCTTTCACCCCCTCGTATCGGGCGCCGCCGGGTCTGGCGGCCGGCGCCAGTCTAGTGGCGGGGTCGAGGCCTGGAGCCGCTGGCGCGAGGGACGACGTCAGCTGTGCACTCCCCAGCGCTGGGCGTTGCGCAGCGTCCTGGCGGACTCGCGCTCGGCTTCCCGTGACAGGATCGCTTGGCGCTTGTCGTAGAGCTTGCGCCCTCGGGCGAGCGCGAGCTGGACCTTGGCCCTGCCGTCTTTGAAGTACAAGGACAGTGGCACGAGGGTCAGCGACTGCTGCTGGGTGCGCCCCATGAGCTCGTCGATCTCCTTGCGGTGCACAAGCAGCTTGCGCTTCCGGTCGGGCTCGTGGCCGCCGAAGCCCGTCGCGAACTGCCACGCCGGAACGTGCACGCCGTAGAGCCACAGCTCGCCGTCGGCGACGCGGGCGTAGGCATCGGCGAGCTGGGCCTTCCCCTCGCGCAGCGACTTCACTTCGCTGCCCGTGAGCACGATCCCCGCTTCGATCGTCTCGAGGATGTCGTAGTCATGGCGCGCGCGCCGGTTCGTGGCGACCGTTCGATCGCCACGTCGCCCTTCGCGTGCCGCGGCGCGCTTGGCCGCCATCTTCTTGGCTCGTGCCATGGCATGACGAGGCTACGGCCCCTCGCGTCCCAAGCGCGCGTTCGGCTCGCGATGTCCGGACTCCAGACGTCCAGACGTCCGAACGTCCAGGGGTCGAGACGCCCAGGTCTGCCGTCGAGACGTCGAGACGTCCGAACGCCCAAGGGTCGAGTCGCCCAGGGCTGACGGCGAGACGTCGAGACGTCCGAACGTCCAGGGGCCAAGGGGGTCCGGAGAGCCCTCAGCGTCGGAGCATCCGCGCCCTTCGGGTGCGTGGTAGGTACTCTCCTGTGGCGATGCTGCGGTTGCCGCGCAACCTCTACCTGCAGATGGTCGCCCACTGCATCGTCGGGCTTCCCGACGAAGCCTGCGGGGTGCTCGCAGGCGATCCGGCGACCGGCACCGTCGTGCGCCTGTACCCGACGCGCAACGCGGCGGCGTCCGCGCGCGTCTACACGGTCGACTCGCACGACCTGCTCCAGGCGGACCGCGACGCCGAGCGCGCCGGCACGCAGCTGATCGGGGTGTTCCACTCCCACACCCACACCGACGCCTACCCGTCGGCTACGGACGTGGACCAGGCACCCGACTCCGCATGGCACTACGTGGTGGTGTCATTGCGCGACACGCATCCGGTCGTCCGCAGCTACCGGATCGGCGACGGGCGGATCGAGGAGGAGTCCGTCGTGGTGCTTGGCCAGGTACCTCAGGCCGTCGCGGTCTGAAGCCGTCGCGCGCCCTTTCAGCCGTGCGACGACTGGGCACGCGAGGCCCCGGTCTGGCGCGCCGGATCTGCCCGGTAGAATCTGGAGCCGAAAGGTCAGGTATTCGGGCGGCCCCGGAGCGGGTTCGCCCCCGTCAGGAGGTGCCGTGGCTGTCGCAGTCGAAGTCCGCCTGCCGACCGTGCTTCGTCCGCAGGCCGGGGGGCAGTCCACCGTCACGGTCGAGGCCTCGACGATCGGCGACGTCCTGCGTCAGCTGGTCTCCGAGTACCCCGGCATGTCGGGCCAGCTGCTGAACGCGGACGGATCGCTTCACCGCTTCGTGAACGTCTACGTGAACGACGACGACGTTCGCTACCTCGACGCGCTCGAGACGCCGGTGAAAGAGGGCGACGAGGTGTCCTTGCTCCCGGCCGTGGCCGGCGGCTGAGGACTGCCGCGCCCGTCCGGTGGTCGCGCGTCGCAGCGTCCTCGAGCTGATCGGAGACACGCCGCTCGTCGAGGTGAGCGAGCTCAGCCCGAACCCGGCTGCGCGTCTCTTCGTCAAGCTGGAGGGCCAGAACCCTGGTGGGTCCGTGAAGGACCGGGTCGCTCTCGCGATGGTGGAGGACGCCGAGAAGGCCGGTCTCCTTCGCCCTGGCGACGGAGACCAGGTGCTCGTCGAGCCCTCGTCCGGCAATACGGGCATCGGGCTCGCGCTCGTCTGCCGGGTGAAGGGGTACCACCTGAAGGTGGTGCTCCCCTCGAGCGTCTCTCCCGAGCGGCGTCAGCTGCTCGACGTGTGGGGCGCAGAGGTCATCGAGTCACCCGGTCAGGAGGGCTCGAACGGCGCGGTGCGCATCGCTCGCGAGCTTGCGGCCGCGCACCCCGAGTGGGTCTTCCTGTACCAGTACGCGAACCACGCGAACCCGCGCACCCACTACGAACGGACCGGGCCGGAGATCTGGCGGGACTGTCCCGAAGTGACCCACTTCGTCGCGGGCCTCGGGACGTCGGGCACGTTGCTCGGCGCCGGACGTTACCTGAAGCAGTGCAACCCTGCCGTGCAGATCTGGGCGGTTGAGCCGCCGGCTGGCGAGACCGTCGACGGGCTGCGCAGCCTGGACGAGGGGTTCATCCCTCCGATCTTCGAGGAGCTCGGAGGGGCGACACTGCTGGACCGCAAGATCGTCGTGCGCCCGAGGGAGTCGATCGAGTGGGTGCGCCGGCTCGCGGACGTCGGGATCTTCGCCGGGCTCTCGACCGGCGCGGCGATGGCGGGCGCGGCGAAGTGCGCAACGCAGCTGCAAGACGGGGAGGAGGCCGCCATCGTCGTCGTGTCCGCCGACGGTGGCTGGAAGTACCTGTCGAGCGGTGCGTGGACCGGCGACATCGACGAGGTCGCCGAGCGTGCGAGATCGACGCTCTACTTCTGACCGACCTACGTTGGGCCCCGTGGGCAGCGCGCCGGGCTCCGAGAAGGACGGTGGGACTCTCACCGTCCTGGGTTGCGACGGCGGCTACCCAGGGCCGGGCGGAGCGGCGAGCGGCTACCTGATCGAGGCGTCCGGGGTGGTCGTCTGGCTCGACTCGGGGCCCGGGACGTTCGCGAACCTCCAGCTCGTCGCAGATCCCGCTCGGGTGGACGCGCTCATCTTGTCCCACGAGCATCCGGATCACCGGAGCGACGCCGACTCCTTCGCCGTGTGGCTCCACGAGCAGCCGGCCGCGGCCCCCGTCGCCGTCTACGCGCCGCCTGGGTGCCGGAGGCGCGTGTACTTCGGGGACGACGCCGTGTTCTCCTGGCACGAGGTGGAGTCGTCGCAGCAGGTTGTGATCTCGCCGCGCGGGGGTGGTGCCGGTGTGGTCTGCTCGTTCAGCGCGACGGACCACGGACCGCCGACGCTTGCCGTGCGCGTGGACGTGGCGGGAGCGCAGGGTGCGGGTCGGGCGCACTCGCTGGGCTACAGCGCTGACACCGGTCCGGGTTGGTCGCCCGAGGAGCTCGGGCCCGGCATCGGGCTGTTCCTGTGTGAGGCGACCTACACGCGCGACCACGAGGGCGAGGCGCGTCACCTGAGCGGACGCCAGGCGGGGGCGATGGCCGCGGCGGCCGGCATCGGCCGGCTCGTGCTCACCCACCGACGCCCGTCGATCGCCGAAGACGCGCTCGCGGCGGAGGCAGACGAGGCCTTCGGCCGACCGGTGCACCAGGCGGCGCGTGGCCGGGTGTTCGCGTGGTGATCCCAGCTCGCGCCCTTCGACCCGGTACGGTCACTGCGGCAGCAGGCGCGTCCTGGCGCCTTCTGGCGGAGCCGGGAGGGCGGGAAGTGCGCGACGAGCGCGAAGGGGTGAGGACGTGACGATGCGGACGGGGGGCAGCGCAGCGGAGCCGAGCGTGCTACGCGCGGACGGGCGCGCGCTCGACGAGCTGCGCCCGGTCACCTTCCAGCGGGACTTCACGGTCTTCGCCCCGGGTTCAGTGCTCGTGTCGATGGGGCACACGAAGGTCTTGTGCACGGCGTCGGTCGAGGACCGGGTGCCCCCGTGGATGCGCGGGAGCGGGAAGGGATGGGTGACCGCCGAGTACTCGATGCTCCCGGGGTCGACGGCGGAGCGTGCGGCGCGCGAGGCCGCGAAAGGCAAGCAGTCGGGCCGCACGCAGGAGATCCAGCGGCTCATCGGTCGGTCGCTGCGCGCGGTGTGCGACCTCGTGGCGCTCGGGGAGCTGCAGGTGACCGTGGACTGCGACGTGTTGCAGGCCGACGGGGGCACCCGCACGGCGTCCATTTGCGGTGCGTACCTCGCGCTCCACGACGCGTTCACCCGGTTCGTCATGGCCGGGAAGCTGCGTGCGCACCCGCTGACCGACGCCGTCGCCGCGGTGTCGGTAGGCATCGTGGAGGGTGTCGCCATGCTCGACCTCCCCTACGCCGAAGACTCCCGCGCGGATGTCGACATGAACGTGGTGATGACCGGTTCCGGGCGGTTCGTCGAGGTGCAGGGCACGGCCGAGGGCCTTCCGTTCAGCCGGTCCGAGCTCGACGAGCTGCTGGTGCTCGCCGAAGCGGGCATTGGGCGGCTCCTCGCCATGCAGGACGCCGTTTTGGCCGAGCCGCCAACCCCCCGATGAGCGGTCTGCCGGCGAGCAGTGTGCCGGCGAGCAGTGTGCCGGCGAGCCGTGTCGCGGCGAGCGGTGCTGGGGCGAGCCGTGTCGCGGCGAGCGGTGCTGGGGCGAGCCGTGCGTCGGCCGATCCGGCGCCAGGAGGGCTCACCCTCGTGGCGGCGACCGCCAACCCCGACAAGGCGGGCGAGATCCAGGAGATCCTCGGGGCCGCCGGTGGGATCGCGCTCGTGGCGCGGCCCGCCGACGTGCCTGAGGTGGAGGAGACGGGGGCCACGCTCGTGGAGAATGCCCGTCTGAAGGCTGTCGCGCTCGCGAAGGCGACCGGGATGCCGGCGCTCGCAGACGACACGGGGCTCGAGGTCGACGCGCTCGGAGGTGCTCCCGGCGCGTACGCGGCGCGCTATGCCGGCGAGGGAGCGACGTACGCGGACAACGTCGCGAAGCTCCTCTCGGAGCTGGCGGCGCTGCCGGACCGGGGCGGCGCCCGGCGCGCGCGGTTCCGCACCGTCGCGTGGGTGCAGTTTCCGGACGGGCGCGAGCTGTGGCGCGAGGGCACGGTGGACGGCGTCATCGCCGACGCACCGCGAGGAGACGGTGGCTTCGGGTACGACGCGGTGTTCGTGCCCGACGAGGGCGACGGGCGCACGTTCGCGCAGCTGCGCCCAGAGGAGAAGCACGCGATCTCCCACCGCGGCCGTGCCTTGCGCGCACTCGCCGCCGCCATGCGCGCGAAGTCCCAGGTGGAGCCTCTTGGCAGATCGGACGCGGAGGAGGAGAATAGGGGTTGAGGGTGACGTCGGAACGACGACCCGAGCACGGAAGGGAGCTTGCGATGGGATCGACGAGCTCGACCGAGGAGTGCGGCCCGCCGGGCTGAGCTCACGCCGCCGGCGCGGGCGGCGCAGTGCAGCCGGGACGACGTCGTGCGGTGCTCGTTGCAGGCCGCGGAGGTCCGGTCGACGACCGGCGAACAGACAGCGGCCCTCCACCATCGTCGCCGACCACGGCGGAACACCCCGGTGACCAACCGCGAGACGCAAGAGCCGGCCTTCGGGTCGGCTCTTGCCGGGTTGGGTGTGGGGTTAGGTCTGGGTCAGGACGGGTTGGGAGCGAGCTGTGCGGCGCTCAGGCTTCGCGGCGCAGGGCGGCACCGCCGGCAGGTCATTGGGCGCACGTCGCCGCGACCACCTCGGAGATCGCGTCCGCGGTGGCCTCGTGCGCGCGTGCCTTGCCGAACCTCGCGACGAGGCTCACTGCGTCGACGCGCGCCTTTCGGTCTGCCCAGCACCGCTCGACGCCTGGCTCCATCTGCCCGGCGACGCACAGGGCCGGCACGCCTCCTCCTGCAGCGGCGAGCACACCGCCGACGACCTTGCCTTGGAACGAGGTCTCGTCGAGGCGTCCTTCCCCCGTGACGACGAGGTCGCTCGCGGCCACGCGGGCGTCGAGGTCGACGAGCGAGGCGATGAGCGCGAAGCCCGGAACGAGCTGCGCGCCGAGCGCGGCCAATCCGCCTGCGAGCCCGCCCGCCGCGCCTGCGCCGGCCAGGCGGTCGACGTCGACGCCGAGCTCCCTGCGGTAGCGCTCTGCGAGCGCATCGAGACGCGCGCTGAGCGCCACCACCTGGGCGCGCGTCGCACCCTTCTGGGGGCCGAACCTCTCTGCGGCGGTCCGGAAGGGGACCGACACGTCGCAGGCGACCACGAGCGCGGCGCCGCCGAGGCGCGCGGACGAGCCGATCGCCGACAGCGCGCCCCAGCCGCCGTCGGTGGTCGCGGTCCCGCCGGCGGCGACGATCACGAGCCGGGCGCCTGCGTCGAGCGCGGCGAGGACGAGGTCGCCCACCCCGTCGGTCCGTGCCATGAGCGGATCGTCGCCCTGGGGCGCCGGCAAGAGGCCACGCCCGACGGCGAGCGCGGCTTCGACCACGGCGAGGGGTCCGCGGACTTCGGCAAAGGAGCCTGGGCGTGGTCGCCACCCACGGCCGGAGACGCCGCTGGGCAGGTCGGCTCGGAGGAGGTCGGAAAGGACGCCAGAGACGAGAGGGAGGCCCTCGGGGAGGAAGAGCCACGTCGCCTGCAGCGGTTCGCCGAGCGGGCCGCGCACGAGGGTGTGCCGCCGCTCCGCGCCGGCGACGCGCCAGAGCGCCCAGAGCGCGTCGAGCGTGCCCTCGCCGCCGTCCGCGAGGGGGAGCTCGTCGGCTCGCCACCCGCACGAGCGCGCCGCGCGTGCGGCAGCGGCCGCCGCCTCGGCGGCGGTGACGGTGCCGCGGAACTTGTCGAAGGCTGCGACGAGGCTGGGCACGGCGTGCGGACGAGAGGACTCGAACCTCCACCCCCGAAGGGACCGGGACCTAAACCCGGCGCGTCTACCCGTTCCGCCACGTCCGCGTGCTGACGCCGGCCGGCGGCGCCGGCGGGTAGCCTCGCGGCATGCACGCTAGTACCCGCGTCGGGCCTCTCGGCGCTGCCGCTCAGGACCAGTCGGTCGCCATGGACGTCTACCAGCGCCTCTTGAAGGAGCGCATCATCTTCCTCGGGTCCGCCATCGATCAGAGCACCGCCAACACGGTGTGTGCCCAGCTGATCCTGCTGGAAGCAGAGGACCCCGAGCGAGACATCTCCCTCTACATCAACTCGCCCGGCGGGTCGGTCACCGACGGCTTGGCGATCTACGACACGATGCAGTACGTCCGGCCGGACGTGAGCACGATCTGCGTGGGCCTCGCCGCGTCCATGGGCCAGTTCCTCCTGTGCGCAGGCGCTCCGGGGAAGCGGTTCGCTCTGCCGCACTCGCGCATCCTCATGCACCAGCCTTCCGGGGCCATGCAGGGGCAGGCCGCCGACATCGCGATCCAAGCCGAGCAGATCGTCTACCTCAAGCGGATGATGGCCGAGCGCATCGCCTTCCACACCGGCCAGCCGGTCGAGCGCATCGAGGCGGACTCCGACAGGGACCGCTGGTTCACCGCGGAGGAGGCTCGTGAGTACGGCTTCATCGACCAGGTGATCGACCGCACCGCGGCCCAGGTGAGCGGCAGCTGACGGTGGCGATCGAAGCGCCGGCTCAGCCGCCGGACGCGGGGTCGGCGGCGGTGACGAGCGTGCTCGACGGAGAGGGTCCGGTCACGGCACGCCCGAAGACGACGCGCGTCGTCTCCTCGGACGTCGCGGTCTGGTCCCGGCTGAAGGAGGTCTGGCGCTCTCGGGAGCTGCTCGTCTACCTGGTCCGGACCGAGATCAAGGTCAAGTACAAGAATTCGTTCCTCGGGCTCTTGTGGTCGATGCTCTCGCCCGCACTGACGCTCGCCGTCTACACGCTCGTCTTCGGGGTGGTCCTGCACGACGGCATGCCGAACTTCGCGATCTACCTCTTCTCGGGGATCCTCGTGTGGAACCTCTTCTCCACCGGGATCCTCACCGCGACCGGCGTCGTGGTGAACAACGCAGGGCTCGTGAAGAAGGTCTCGTTCCCCCGGGAGATCCTCGCCCTCGCAGCGGTCGGGTCGGCCGGGGTCTTCTTCTTCTTCCAGGCGTGCGTCATGGTCCTCTTCATGGCGGTCCTGCACTGGGCGCCGGCGTGGTCGCTCCTGTACCTGGTCCTCGTCGCGCTCGTGCCGACGCTCGTGCTGTCGTGCGCGCTCGGGATCTTCCTCGCGGCGATCAACGTCTACATGCGCGACACCCAGCACCTGGTCACAGTGCTCGTCGGCTCGGCGTGGTTCTGGGCGTGCCCGATCGTGTACTCCTTCCAGACAACCGTCGCGAGCCGCCTGGCGCACCACCACCTGACCTGGCTGTACTTCATGAACCCGCTGACCATCCTCGTGATGTCGTTCCAGCGGGCGCTCTACGCGAGGCTCACACCGCCCTCCACGTACGCTCCGCACGCGCCCCTCCACGTCCTGCCCCACTGGTCCGCGTTGACCTACGTCTGGGGGGACGCGCTCGTGCTCGCGTTCGCGCTGGTGCTCTTCTACGTCGCGATGGTCGTGTTCGGCAGGCTTGCGGGCAACTTCGCAGAGGAGCTCTGAGGTGCGCACCACGGCCGTCGACGTCCAGAGCGTCTCGAAGCGCTTCCGCCTCTACCACGAGAAGTACTCCTCCTTGAAGGAGAAGGTGATCCACGCGGGCCGGGTCCCCCACGAGGACCTCTGGGCGCTGCGCGACGTCTCCTTCGAAGTCCCAGAGGGGGAGACCGTCGGCATCCTCGGGCGCAACGGGTCGGGGAAGTCCACGCTGCTCAAGTGCATCTGCGGCATCCTGCAGCCGACCTCCGGGCAGGTCGTGGTCCGAGGGAAGCTGGCCGGCCTGCTCGAGCTCGGCGCGGGGTTCCAGCAGGAGCTGAGCGGTCGGGAGAACATCTACCTGAACGGCTCGATGCTCGGCTTGTCCAAGCGAGCGGTCGACCGGATGTTCGACGACATCGTGGACTTCGCCGAGCTGGGGCAGTTCATCGACAACCAGGTGAAGTACTACTCCTCTGGGATGTACGTCCGTCTCGGCTTCGCCGTCGCGGTCAACGTCGACCCCGACGTGCTGGTGATCGACGAGGTCCTCGCGGTCGGTGACGAACGGTTCCAGCGCAAGTGCATGGAGCGCGTGAAGCAATTCCAGCGCGAGGGCCGCACCATCCTGTTCGTCAGCCATTCGCCGGACCTCGTGCGGTCGATCTGCGACCGGGCGGTGGTGCTCTCCGACGGCGAGATGATCGGGATGGCCTCGCCGGGCGAGGCGGTCCGATTGTTCCGCGAGCGGCTCCTTGCGGCCGGCGACGTGCTCGGCGCGTCGGAGGCCGCGGCGGCGCTCG
>JAJYYT010000057.1 GCA_021800645.1 Actinomycetes bacterium | reverse complement strand
GATCTCGCTCGGGTCGTCCCGTCGATGCGGCACGCTCGTGTCCACCGGTACTTCTCGGGGGTGATGGACCTGCTGCCCGACCTCGAGCCGGTGGTCGGGCGAGTCCCTGGCACGACGAACGCCTACGTCGCCGGGGGTTTCAGCGGCCACGGCTACATGTACGGGCCGGGCGCGTGTGTCGCGATGGCCGAGCTGATCCTGACGGGGGAGACCGAGGTGGATCTCGGGCCCTACCGGCCCGAGAGGCTCGCAGGTCCACTCGAGATGCGCAAGCAGATCTTCTGAGGGCGCGGACGATGAGCGACGGGATGCTGTACGCGAAGCACGGAGACCCCAAGCGCGCGATGTTCCTCGGCGCGATGACCTCGGAGTACTACCGGATCCGCAGCGATGGAGAACGGGCTTCGGTGCTCCGGCGCTTCGACCAGATGGTCGAGGAGTGGAAGCAGCTGGGTGCGCGCGTCGTCGGCACCTTCGACGACGACCTGCTCATGGTCGGTGAGCCCGGTTCCCCTCGGTTCACCTTCTACCTGCTGTTCCAGATCGCCGACGTCGATGTCGTCACCCAGATGATCCAGCGCGTCAGAGAAGAAGTCGACGGTGTGCGCATGGACAGGTTCGTGCGGTTCGAGGCGCACGTCGGCCGACCGTTCTTCCTTCTCGAACCTCCGGCCTCGTGATGTGCCCGAGGATCGAGGTCCCCGGGTCCGAGCTTGTGAGCTATCGCTTGACAGCGCTGTGCAATTATGCTATGTCTCTTCTCACTGATCGAGACCCCGGGCACGTCACCGATCGAGATCCCGGGCAAGCTCGATTGCGATCGCAGTTGGACCTCACACCGACGAGGCGTTAGGAGCGTGCCTTTCCCCTTGCGGGGAGCGATGCCATGGTCGTCGACATTCGAGTCGCGACGTGGGGAACTTCGAAAGGCAGAGAGTTGTGTAGTGGTTGTGTGAGAAGAACCTGCAATGTTGTCTGAACGGCATACAGCGAACGGTCGAGCAATCGCCTCTGTCTTGGTCTAGAGACGCAAGAGCGGCGACAAGGGGGATCCATGCCTGAAGCGGCGATGGTGCAGTCGGACGGAAAGCAGCTCCTCGGAGGTGGGCGGCTCAGCGCGTTCGAGGCGTCAGGTGTCAGCGTTGCCGGCCTCGCGCCGACGATGGCCATGGCGCTCGGCACCGCGTTCGCCGCCTCGGAGGCCGGCGACGCGGTACCCCTCTCTTATTTCCTCGCGTTGATCGGCTCTTTGGCGCTCGCCTATGTCATCGTCCGCTTCGCGCGGCGGCGACCGGGTAGTGGCCTTGCGTTCACCTACGTCGACAACGCGTTCGGGAAGAACCCAGGTTTCACGGCGGGGGCGATCTACTCGCTGTCATGGCTGTTCGGGATCGCCGTGACCATTGCGATCAGCGCGGTCGCGATCAGCGCCATCGTGAGCGAGTACCACGGGAGCGTCAGCTGGTTCCCGCTCTTCCTGGCGGAGATGGCGATCGCCCTCGCGCTGAACTACCTGGGGGTGAAGCCGTCCGTGAGGCTCCAGGTGCTCGCAGAGGTGGGCTCGATGCTCGCGGTCACCGCGATCTTCGCCGCGGCGCTCGCGAGCCCGCACAGTCCGGGTCTGTCGTTCCGGCCCTTCGAGCCGTCCGTCTCGCTGAAGGGATGGAGCGGGATCGGCTTCGGGATGATCTACGGCTTTTCGGGGTTCGCAGGTTTCGAAGGAGCGGCTGCACTGGGCTTCGAGACGCGCAACCCCCGATCGGGGATCCCACGCGCGATCCTGTGGTCGCTGATCGGCGCGGGCGTCTTCTACCTGTTCGTGACGTACGCGCTGGCGATCGGCTACGGGCCGCACGGCGGGAAGAGCTGGGCGAGCTCCGCTGCGCCGCTCGCGGTCGTCCTCACGAAGTACATGGGCCCGAACTGGGCGACCGCCGTGGAGGCCATGGTCGCGCTGAGCGGTTTCTCCGCGGGACTGGGCCTGGTCACCCTGTCCACGCGCGTCCTGCACGGCATGTCGCTGCGTGGGCTCATGCCCCGCGCGCTGCGCCATGAGCACCCGCGCTTTAGGACGCCCAGCTACAGCGTGGTGCTGGTGTGCGTCATCGCCGGAGTCCTGGGCGCAGCCCTCGGCCTGTCGCAGGGCACGACAACGCTCATCGGCTTCACCGCTGCCTTCAACACCCTGATCCTGATCGCGGTCTACGCAGCGATCTCGGCTGGGGCGTTCGTGGTGTTCGGCCTGAGGGAGACCGGGAGCGGTCGATGGCACGCGTTCGTCCTCCCGGTGATCGCCTTCGGGCTCCTTGGCTACGCGTTCTACGCGTCGGTGATCCCCGTCCCCGCGTTCCCCTACAACCTCGCGCCATACCTCGTGCTCGGGGTGACCGTGATCTTCGCGGTCGTTGGGATCCGCCTGCAGGCGGGGCCGAGCGTGGACTTCGCGACACTCGTCGCGGAGCCCGTCCGAAGTCCGGCGTCCCCGTCGCGCCAGGGGCTGACATCTCGCGCGGGCGCTGAGTCCTAGGCGTGTCGTGACGGGCTCCGATGTCCCGTCGGCGCGCGAAGCGCCGGGAGGAGAGGCGTTCGGCGCCGAGGACCTCGACAGGACTCGCCAGGTGCCGGGCGTGCCGGCTCGTGCCGGTCCGCTCCGGCCGGACGAGTTCGACGGACAGGTCGTCTTCGTCACGGGGGTCGCACGAGGTCAGGGGCGTAGCCATGCCTACGGCTTCGCGTCGCTCGGCGCCGACGTCGCGGGAATCGACCGGTGCGAGGACCTGTCGACCGTGCCCTATCCGCTGGCAGGCGTCGCAGACCTCGAGGAGACCAGGGCGATGGTCCGCAAGCTCGGGCGTCGCGCGCTGCTCGAAGTAGGTGACGTCCGCGACAGGGCGCGGCTTGCAGAAGTGGTCGAGCGGGTCATGGACGAGCTGGGGCGGATCGACGTCGTCGTGGCGAACGCGGGGATCTTCAGCGTCGGCGACGCACGGACCTTGTCCGCCGAGAGCTGGGCGGAGGTCATCGAGGTGAACCTCACCGGCGTCTGGAACACGGTCCAAGCGTGCCTTCCTGCGATGATCGCCGGAAAGCGCGGGGGGAGCATCGTCATGACGAGCTCGATCGGAGGTCTGAGGGGCTTGCTCCAGTGCGCCCACTACGTCGCCAGCAAGCACGGCGTGCTCGGCCTGGTGGAAGCGCTCGCGAACGAGCTGGGTCCCCATGGGATAAGGGTGAACGCGGTGTGCCCTACGAACGTCAACACGCGTATGATCCACAATCCTGCGAACTACGCGACGTTCCGACCGGACCTTCCGCACGCGACGAGTGCGGACATGGTGGAGCCTGCGAAGGAGATGCACTTGCTGGCCACCCCGTGGATCGAGCCCGAAGACGTGACGGCCGCTGTCACGTGGTTGGCGTCGAGCGCGGCACGGTTCGTCACGGGCGTCGCGTTGCCGGTCGACGCGGGCGCGACCACGAAGGTGGCGAATTGATGCCGGCCGCGGAGGATGTCGGGCGTCTTGCCGAGATCGGGGATCGAGAGCGGCTGCGTGCGCTGAGCTGCGTCACCGATGGGAAGCTCTGGGCGCTCGGGCTCGACGTCTTCGGGAGCCCCCCCCAGCCGTCGTTCCCTGGTCGTCCGGACCAGCGCCACGAGATCTACCGTGACTGGTCCCACTACGAAGAAGGATCCGTCGCCCCGCTGCCAGGAGGGGTGTGCTCGGTGGACGACGGAGTGTTCCTGAACTGCCACGGTGGCAGCCATCTCGACGCGCTCGGGCACATCATGTGCGAAGGGACGATCGCCGGGGGGCGCGCCGCCACGTCGACGATCGGCGGCCTCCGGCACGCCGACGTCGCCGCGATCGCGCGGCTCGGGGTCGTCTGTCGCGGGGTGATCGTGGACCTGTGCAGGTCGGCGGGCGCCCGTTGGCTCGAGCGTGACCACGAGGTGACGCTCTCGGAGCTCCAGGCCTGCCTGGAGGAGGAGGGGGTCACGGCGGCTGCCGGTGACATGCTCCTGCTTCGGACCGGGAGCCTCCTCCGCTACTACGAAGAGGGTCCCTCAGTTTTCTTCACGGACTACTCGGAGCCGGGCTTGAGCCACGACGAGGCGCTCCTCGCCTGGGTCGACGAGACCCGGATCCTCGGGATCGGGAGCGACACGCTCGCCAACGAGCTCCCGCGCTGTCCGGCGACCGGCGAGGAGTACCCGCTCCACAGGTACCTTCTTCGCGACCGAGGACTGCAGTTCCACGAGGCGCTCTGGCTGGAGGAGGTGGCCGCGGATTGCGCGTCGGACCGGCGCTACACCGGGCTGTACGTCGCGTCTCCGCTCAAGCTGGTCGGTGCCTCGGGGTCACCGGTGAACCCGGTGTTCATGAAGTGACCATGTGCATCTCGATCGAGCGTGATAGTCGAATGGACCCGTGCGGTGGTGGGCGATCCCAGAAGGAGAGGGTGTAGCGGTGAGAGCAGCCGCACGGCCAGATGGTGCGCAGGTGAGCTGGCAGCTCCGAGGCATGACGCCTGCGATCCTCCACGGCGAGACGAGAGGGTGGTCGTACTTCGACGGACCTTCGGGGACCCAGATGATCGCCCCCGCGATCGACGCGTTCGTTGCGTTCGCCCACAGCGGGCTCTCGAACCGTCACGGCTACTCGCCGGCCGGTGACGAGACCGAGGACGTGGTCGCCTTCGCCCGCGAGCAGCTCCGGTCGCTGTTGCACGCCGACGGCTACCAGGTGGTCTTCGGCCAGAACATGACGAGCATCGCGTTCTCCCTCGGCCACGCGCTCGCACGTCAGCGCGGCCGCGAAGGTGCCCGGGTGGTCGTCACCGAGCTGGAGCACATGGCGAACGTGGATGCGTGGGTCCAGCCCTTCTCGGAGCGGGGGGGAACCGTCCACTGGTTGCGAGTGGATCCGGGCTCGCTCGAACTCCGCAGCGAGGACGTCGAGGCCGCCGGGGCCGCAGGCGGGGTGAGCGTCGTCGCGGCGACCGCCGCTGCCAACGCGATCGGGGCGGTCCCCGACCTCGTCCCGTTGCGCGACCTCGCATCGGCCGAGGACGCCGTGTTCGTGGTGGACGGGGTGCACGCCGTGCCGCACGCCCCTCCGGACCTCGCCCAGATCGGCGCGGACATCTTCCTTTGTTCCGGCTACAAGTTCTACGGTCCGCACGTCGGCGTGGCCCTCGTGCGCCAGAGCCTCCTCGAGGAGCTCCGGGCCTACAAGGTGACGCCTGCCCCTGTCAGCGGCCCGGAGAAGCTCGAGACCGGCTCCCAGAACCACGAAGGCCTCGCGTCGCTCGCAGCGACGATCACCGGCCTCGGTCGCCTCGTGGGGAGGAGCGACGGCGCCGGCGCTCGAGAGGCGCTCGAGGTGCTCGGGGATCGTGAAGGCGAACTGGTCGCGCGCCTCGTCGAGGGGCTTCGCTCGATCCCGAACGTACGCGTCTTCGGGCACGACGGCCACGAGGAAAGGTTCGTCGCGACGGTTGCCTTCACGGTCGGCGGCCGCACGCCCTCGGAGGTGGCGGGGGCGCTGCGCCGTCAGGGCGTGTTCGTCACGGCCGGCGACTTCTACGCCACGGCGCTCGCGGCGCGCCTCGGGGTCGCCGACACCGGTGGCTTCGTTCGAGCTGGCCTTGCCGGCTACACGTCCGAAGAGGACGTGCAGCGTCTGGTCGAAGCGGTGGTCGCACTGGGCAGCTGAGCAGCCGAGCAGCTGCGCCACTTCACCGCAGCCGGCCACTGGTCTTCGGGCCGGCATCGGCGGTGCAGCGCGCGCCGGCGCGGCGTCACAGGCGCGGACGAGACGCCGCGCGTCAGCGTCCGCGGCGCCGCCGGCGGACGGGGACGACCACTGTGCAGGCGCCGGGAAGCACCCTGGCGGTGAGCTCGAGGGTCTCCCCGGCGGCTTCGCCGTCGAGGGACACGGGGAAGGCTCGCGCACCTCCGATCCGGACCTTGGCCCCCGAGCGCACGAGGGCGTGGGCAGGTGGCGCGGCTTCCCCGGCCCTCAGGTAGTGCGCGAGCGTCGCGAGCGCGGCGCGCCCTGCGGACCGGGAGACCCCGACCACCTCCAGCCGTCCGTCGTCGGGGCGGGCCGTTTCGTGGCTGAGCCCGATGCGTCCACCGAGCCGGGGAGCGTTCACGAGGGCCACCTCGAGCAGAGGTCCCGGCGGTGAGAACGGCTCGCCGTCCACCTCCACGACGAGGTCGAGCGGCTGGCGGTCCCGCCACGCCTGCCAGGCGCGCAGCGGGTAGAGCAGCGGGCGGCGCCAGCCCTTCACGTCGGCGACCGCGTCGGCGAAGCCGGCCACGATCCCGACGCCCGCGGCGTGCGCGAAGGTCCCGAGCTCCGTCGCCACCAGGTCCATGGCCCGGACCTGGCCGCAGATCGCCACGGCTGCGGCTTCCTCCGGGCAGAGTGGCACCCCGAGCGAGCGGGCGAGGTCGTTGCCGGTCCCGCACGGCAGGACGCACAGGGCGATCCCGGTGCCTGCGAGCACCCGGGCGGCAAGCCCGAGGGTCCCGTCGCCGCCGGCCACCGCGAGGCGCGCACGGTCGTGCCCCGCGAGCGCGGACACTGCGTCTGCGAGCGCCGTCTCGACCTCCGACGCACCCACGACCCGCTCGACGGCGAGCGACGCGTCCCGCCGGAGCGCCCGGCGGGCACGGCGCACGAGCCGGGCAGAGCCGGCATCCCGGTTCACCACGAGCGCGACCAGCGCGCCCGTGGCGTCTGCTCGAGGCCGCCGGCGCTCGACTCCCTGGACGGCGAGGAGCGCGACGCCGAGGGCGACCAAGGGACCGAGCAGCCGCGTTCGCTGCGCTCGTTCCCCGCGCGCCACGACGAGGCCGGCGGCCGCGAGGAGTGGCGAACGGAGGGCGGGGGCGATGCGACCCAGGCCGTAGGCGAGGCCGACCCATCCCGACGACCGGTCGTCGGTGGCGATCGCAACGACGCGCGCCCCGGCCCACGCGGCGGCGACGGTGACGGCCGCCCGCAATCGGCCGGCACGCCCGAGGCGCAGGCAGGCTGCCCCGCCGACGCACAGCTCGAAGGGAACGGAGAACTGGGAGGAGGTGCGCGAACGGCGTCGGATGAGCGGACCGTAGCGAACGCTGGGTGGCCGCAAGGCGCGAGCACGGGGCGTCAGCCGCGACGCCCCGATGCCAGCGCTCGTCGGCCTGTCGAGCTCCGCACGGCGCTCCTGGTTACCCGATCGGGATGCGGCGGGCTCGTCGCAGCGCCGGCTTGCCCAGGCGGACCGTGAGCACGCCGTCGTCGAGGGAGGCCGTCGTGTTCTCCTCGTCGACCTCGCCGGGCATCACTGCCTCGTAGTGGAGGTGCCCGACCGTCCTCGACCGGCGGCGAAGCACCCCTGCGCGCTCGCGCTCGCGCCGCTCGGCGTCGACGCTCAGCCTCCTGCCCTCCACCGAGACGGTGACGTCGTCCTTCCTCACGCCGGGCAGCTCCACCTCGACGACGTAGGCGTCGTCGGTCTCCTCGATGTCGGCGAGGGGCGCCAGTCCGGCGAGGGAGCCGAGGGAGAGGTCGGGGGTCTCGGGCCACCCGAGTCCCCCCAGCAGCCGCCGCAGGTTGTCGCGCAGGCGGTCCAGCTCGTCCCAGACGTCGTCCGCGGACGCCGCCGATCGGGTCCAGGGCCGGACCTGGCTCTCGTTGCGGAGCACGGGTTGGGTCATCTTGCACCTCCTGGGATCTTCTCGGTTCCGTGCGTTCCCTGCGGAGGAGCAGGGCGGCGCGTCGTCGCCCTGCTCCCCGACCTCGGATCAGGCGGCTGATCAGGCGGCGGTTCCGGCGGCGATCGCCTCCTTGCGTTCTCCGGCCGAGATGGCCACCCGGCGCGGCTTGGCATCGGCGGCGATCGGCAGGCGGACCGTGAGCACGCCGTCGTCGTAGTGGGCCGCGACGTGGTCGGTGTCGAGGCTGTCGCCGAGCTGGATCCGGCGCGTCGCCCGACCGTGCGGTCGCTCGGCGACGAGGACCTCGTCGCAGTCGTCGGAGCCTGATCGACGTTCTGCCGAGACGGTCAGGACGTGGTCGTCGACCGTGAGCTCGATCGACTCGGGGTCGACGCCCGGCAGGTCGAAGCTCGCCACGACCTCGTCGTTCGACCGGTACGCGTCCATCGGGATCGCCGCGACCGGACCGCTCCACAGCTGCCGGGTGAGGCGGTCGAAGTCGCGGAACGGATCGAACCGGATCAACATCGTCCCACCTCCTTCATGTGTGTGCGCTCTGTGGTGCTTCCTGATGGGTTTCCTGATGGCACCCTGTCGCGCCATCTGCCGCATTCGACGCTCTGGCGTGACCGGCTATTCCCGGCGGCCGCGGAGGCTCCGTGGGCGACCACGGAGGCGGCGCACGCCCGGGTCGGGCCCCACGAGGTGCTCGAGGCATCGGTGCACACCTCGACGATGCCGGTCTGGCCGCCCGTCGCCTGACGCCAGATGGCGCTCGGGCCGATCCGTTGGCTTGGCGGTGGCGGGGTTGGCGGTGGCGGTCCTGGAGCGATCGGGACCGCCGCCCAGGTGCGCCCGGTGTCGCGGGTCATGAGGAGCCGGTCGGGGAGGGAACTGGCCGAAGGGCGCCCGTCGACCACGAACCCGACCGACGGGCTGACGAAGGCGAGGTTCGACAGCCCGGCGCCGCCGTCGTCGAGAGTGGTGCTCGTCCAGCGCCGTCCTCCGTCGGCGGAGCGGTAGAGGAAGCCCGCGCCCGAGCTGGCTGCCAGCACGAGCAGGGAGGGGCTCGGGGCGACGAAGGCCTCTACGAGGCCTCCGAGCGGTGCGTCGCCGACCGGCCGCACCGACGCGCCGCCGTCGGTCGACTCGAGGAGCTCCTTTGCCTCCTGGCCGGCGCCTGGGTTGCCCGCGCACAGCTCGAAGAGGGTCGAGCCTCCCGGCGAGGCCAGCTCGGCGAGGTCGATCGCCTCGGCGGGCCTGTCGCACGGGTCGGGGAGACGGCTCCACGAGGTACCTCCATCGGTCGTGCGCCAGATCGACACCGGCGAGGGGAACCGTCTCGGCCACATGGCCACCCAGCCATCGCTTCCTCGGAAGAGGAGCTGAGCCGAAGAGAAGCCGCCGACGCCGTGGACCACCTGCCAGGCGTCCGTGCCGACCGGCGCGTGCTCGAGGCGGAGGGTGGGTGCCGCACAGTCAGGGTCCTGGGTCCAGCAGCTGGCGACGACCACCCAGAGGGTGCCGGCGTCCACTGCGAGGTCGAGCACCGCTCCTCGGGGGTGTAGCTGCTCCCAGCGAGCGGGGCGTGACGCCGATGTGCTGGCCCACAGTCCGGGCCCGTACGAGTAGCCGTTCGTGCCGGAGAAAAGGATCCTGCTGATCGCGTCACCGGCTACGACGGCACCTCCCAGGGGAGGACTCGCGAGGGGGGCAGGCGGCGCTGCCACGGCGTGCCAGCGAGACCCGCCGTCCGAGGTCGCGACGAGCGCGGCGCAACTGGCCGTCGTGCAGCGCGTCGCGCCGAGCACGAAGCCGTCGGATGCCGAGACGAAGCTCGCCGAGAGCGGCTCGAAGGTCGCACGGGCGGCCGGCCGGGGTCGCGCGGGCGGCGCCGTGCTCGCCGCTGCGCAAGGGGCGAAGAGGCAGAGCAGCAGTGCTG
>JAJYYT010000056.1 GCA_021800645.1 Actinomycetes bacterium | reverse complement strand
ACCTCGAGGCGCCGGTCGTGGCGGAGCCGCTGCACCGGCTCGACTGCGTCCCGGTCGTGAGCGGCGCCGACGCGCTGGTGGTGTCCGCTGCTGGGCGCGGCGTGAAGGTCCGTGCGCTGCGGGCCTCCTACAACTACGACGGCCAGAGGGGGGACGGGCTCCGGACCGGGCTCGCCGAGATCGCCGAGGACCTCTGGCGAGACGCGGGGGTCGGTCCCGAAGATGTCGACGTCGTCTCGGTGTACGACGACTATCCGGCGATGGCCGTCACCCAGCTGGTCGACCTCGGTTTCGTGCCGGACGGGGACATCCCGGGCTTCCTGCGTCGTCGCGTCGAAGAGGAGCGCTTTCCCCTGAACACCTCGGGCGGGCAGCTGTCGGCTGGGCAGGCGGGCTGCGCGGGTGGGATGATCGGACTGGTGGAAGCCGTCACCCAGCTGAGGGGGCACGCGGGCGAACGCCAGGTGGACAACGCCCGGCTAGCGGTCGTGAGCGGCTACGGAATGGTGCTGTACCGCTACGGAGGCTGCGCGAACGCGGTCGTCCTGGAGGGACCATGAGCCTGTCGATGCCAGTGTGCGCGGCCTGCGGAGAGCCGACGTTCCCGGCGCTGCTGCTGTGCCCGTCCTGTGCAGGGAGCACGTGGAGCTTCGAGCCCGTGGAGACCGGGATCCTCGAGGATTGCACTACTACTGCAAGGAATGGGGTCCGGGTGGGTCTGGTGCGCCTCCCGCTCGGTCCCCTGGCAGTCGCGCGCGTCGAGGGTGACGCGCAGGTCGGGGACGAGGTCGCCCTGGCACAGGACGGCTTCGTCCCGGTGGCTCGCCCGACCTGACGCGATGCTCGCCGGCAAGCCGGCGAGCATCAGCCGATGCCGACATTGCTCGCCACGAGCGCGCGGAGCTCGTCGTCGCTCACGAGCCCGTGCCGCTCTGACCCGAGGCGCTTGATCTCGGCGAGGAGCGCCGGCCAGCGGTCCCGATCGACCTCGATCCCGAGCTCGGCGGCCTTCACCCGGATCGAGTCCAGGCCGCTCTTCTTGCCGAGGACCGCCCGCAGCTTCGCGCCGACGAGCTCCGCGGCGTAGGGCTCGATCGCGGAAGGGTCGTCGAACTGGCTCGCGACTGCGCCGCTCTCCCGCGTGAAGATGTCCCGGCCGGTGATCGGCTTCCACGGATCGAGCGTGTACCCCGAGCGGTCCTGGACGAGCTTCGACACCTCGCGAAGGTGCCCGAAGCGGAGCCTCGTCGAGACTCCGTAGAGGGCTTCCAGAGCCATCGCGACCTCGCCGATCACCGCGTTGCCGGCCCGCTCGCCCATCCCGTTGACCGTTCCTTGGACCCACGACGCGCCGGCGCGCACCGCGGCGATCGACGCCGCGGTCGCGAGCCCGAAATCGTTGTGGCCGTGCCAGTGCACCGGGACGTCCGGTCCGAGCCAACTGCGCACGCGTCCGACCAGGAGTGCTGCTGCCTCGGGGTTCGCAACCCCGATGGTGTCGACGACCGCGACCTCGCCGGCTCCGACATCGAGCGCCCTGCGGTACACATCCTCCAGAAACCGCAGGTCCGCCCGGGTGCCGTCGACCCCGAAGAAGCAGACCTTCATCCCGCCGTCGACGGCGTGGCGCACCGCGTCGGTGATCCGCTGGCACACCGTCTCTCGGGACATGTGGTACGCGGCGAGCTTTCGATCGCTGACCGGAGCCTCGACGATCGTCGATCGCACGCCGCTCTCGGCCAACGCGTCCACGTCCTCGCGCACGGCGCGAGCGAACCCCCAGATCTCGGCCGAGAGCCCGGCGTCCACGATGGCCTTCGTCGCCTCGGCGTCCTCCGCCGAGACCCGTGGGAAGCTCGCTTCGATCCGGTCGACACCGAGACGGTCGAGCGCGTGCGCGATCTCGACCTTCGACTCCGCGCTGAGCGACACCCCCGTCGTCTGCTCACCGTCGCGCAGCGTCGTGTCGTACATCCCGATCGGACCCGGCGGCGACGCCCACGCATCTCCGAGGGCTTGCCGGTTCAGGTCACCCGTGTACAGCTGGGCTTCGTCGATCACCCGGACCTCCTCACTCGCTCTCGATCTGCCGCTCGGCGGCACCGCTGGACGGCACTCGCCGGACCGGAGATCACTCCTCCACCAATGCTCGCGCGTCCCCATTCCTGGCACCGTTCCTCGAAACGCCACGGCACCAAGTCCCGCCATGCAGGCGCCCCCGAAGCTTGGTCAGGATCGCCCGCGCGGCCTCCTGGCCCGACACCGCGTTGAGCCCGGCACCGGGCCAGGTCGCCGACCCGATCATCCACAGGCCCTGGACCGGCGTCCGGTACCCCGAGAACCCGAGGGCGGGGCGCAGCAGGAAGTTCTGGCGGAGGTGCATGCTCCCCGAGATGCTGTCGCCGTCCACCAGGTTCACGTCGTGGCGGACGAGGTCCGCCGGCGACAGCACCGCGCGCCCCCGCACCAGCCCCGAGACCCCTGGCGCGTACCGCTCGAGCTTGCCCATCACGCGCTGCGCGTACGCTGTCTTCGCCTCGTCCCAGGTACGCCCAGCGAGCGGGCCCTCGGGGTCCTCAGCGATCCGGCGCGGAAGCGGGCGGACCTGCACCCAGACGACGTGGCCGCCCTCCGGCGCCCTCGTCGGGTCGACGGCGGAGGTCTGGCCGACCACGAGCAGCGGCTCGGCGGGGAGCCGGCCGCTCAGCGCATCGCAGTAGGCACGCGCGAGGTCGTCCACGTAGGGGGCGAGGTGCACGTACGCGAAGGAGCGCAGCCGGTCCCCCGCGGCCCACGGGACCGGTCCTGAAAGCGCGAGGTGGAGCATCATGGTCGCCGGGCCGTACCGATAGGAGCCGAGCGCGCGCCGTGCCTGAGCAGGAAGGTCCCGGTCGCCCAGGAGCTGTCCTGCGAGCGCCTGGGGCGTCACGCTCGCGACCACGGCCCGCGACGCGCGCACCCGCTCTCCTCCCGCGAGCTCGACGCCGACGGCTCGACCGTCTGACACGACCACCCTCGAGGCCTGCGTGGAGGTGCGCAGCACGCCGCCCCGCCGTTCGAGCATCCCGACGAGCGCGTCGACGAGCCGAGACGCGCCGCCTCGGGCGACCGACATCCCCGACCGCTGGTCCGAGAAGGCCTCGAGGAAGGGGAACACTGCTCCGCCGGCCACGTCGGGGCCGAAGTCGAGATGTAGACCCCAGGGCGCGACGAGCGCCTTCGCCTCTTCGGAGGCCAGCTGCTCGTCGACCAGTTCCCTGCAGGAGCTGACGAGCAGCCGGGCGAGCTCGACCGCCCCGTCGCGGCCCAGGCGCCGCATGGAGCCGGTGATCGCGCGCGCCATCGCCCAGGACGGCACGCGCGTCGCGTAGAGGGAGAAGAGCGTCGGCGCGAGCCGCTCGAACATCGCGTCGAGCGCTTCCCATCCGAGGGCGTCCGACGGGTGGTGCGCCTCGAGCTCGGCGAGCGTCTGCGCCCGGTCGGTGGTGACGCCGAGCGCCCTCCCGCCCGGGAACGCGTTCGCGAAGGGCCGGGGAGAGGTCTCGGGGACGAAGCCGAGGCGCTCCAGCTCGGCCCCGTGCTGCGCGTAGAAGGACGACGCGAGGAACAGGTTCACGTTGGTCGCGAAGAGGTCGTGCACGTAGCCGGGCAGCGTGAGCTCACCGCTGCAGAGCGCGCCGCCCGGCACCTCCGCGCGTTCCACCACGAGCACCGAGAGCCCAGCATCTGCGAGGGTGGCTGCCGCGACGAGGCCGTTGTGCCCTGCACCGATGACGACCGCGTCGTACGAGGCGCTCACCGCGGCTCTGAGCTCTCCCTGCGCCCTACGTCGCGCCCTGGGTCCGCGACTCGCTTCCGTCGAACACCTGGAGCGGCACGAGCGACAGGAGCTCGGCCTTGCCCGCCGCGATCCTCCAGGTGTCCTGCATGTACATGCACGAGCGCCCGTCTGCACTGATGGCGTGCGGGTGCATGGAGATCACCATGTCCTCCACGAGCTCGACGTCGACGCCGTCGCCGATGCGCGGGTGCTCGATCATCGTCATGCCGATCGAATGCCCCGTCACGTGGCCGAGACGCAGCCCGCGCCTTCGGAACGGCTCGGAGACGACGCCGTGGGCATCGTGCGCCGTCATCCCCGCCCGCAGTGCGCTCGGGGTCGCCTCGAAGGACTCCGCGTACGCCTCCAGGAGGACCTCGGTGTCCTTCGCGAGCGGCCCCTTGCTGAGCGCCCTCGTGAACTCCACCCAGTAGCCCGACGGGCCGGCGACCTCGAGCGAATAGAGGAGCAGGTCGTCGGGCACGATCGGGTTCACGTGATCTGGGATCCGGAACTCCGGCGTCGCAGCTCCGTGCGCCCCATACAGGGTCATGTCCATCGTGAGCCGACCGCACCCCGCACGGGTGAAGGTCGCCTCGGCCTCGGCCATGAGCTCGGCCTGCGTGCGCCCCGGTCGATAGGCCGCGTGGACGGCCCAGAACCCTGCCTCGTTGATCGCCATCGTCTCGCGCACCATCTCGAGCTCCTCGGCGCTCTTGACCGCGCGTGCGAGGTCGAACTGCTCGTCGAACCCCACGATCTCCAGGCCCGAGCTCTCGAGGGCGCGGTAGTCCCGCACGCACATCACGTAGTCGAGCCCGTACACCCCGACGCGGTGGCACCCCGACGAGCGGAGATGCTCGGCCATCCACTGGCCCGGCAACTCCGCGAAGACGTGCTCCTTCACGAACCCGTCGTCGTGCTCGCCGACGTAGCGGGCCTCGGCTGGGAAGACGGTGAGCGGCGATCCTTCGATCGGGAGGAGCACGTAGGCGTAGCGGTGGACGATCCTAAAGCCCGACGCGTAGCGGACGGCACCCTCGAAGCCCGTGTACTCGCTGCCGCAGACGATGAGGGCGTCCAGGTCGGAGCGGGCCATCGCCGCACGCATCGACTGGTGTCGGCGGTCGACCTCCGTCTCGCTCGGTTGCAAGCTCATCCCTTTCCCTCTCGGCTCGACGCGCCGCTGTCGTGCTCGGTGCGACGGACGCCGTAGGAGGCCTCCAGACCTTCTACGAGCGCGACGATCGCGTCGTTGAGCGGGGTCGCGACTCCGCAGGACCGGCCGAGCGTCGCGATCCCCCCGTTCAGCGAGTCGATCTCGGTCCGCCGCCGAGCCGCCACGTCTTGGAGCATGCTCGCACGGTGGTCGTGAGCGACGACCGCCGCGTGGTCGACGAGCGCCTCGGGATCCCCGTCGACCACGATCCCGAGGGCGGTCGCGACAGCCAGAGCCTCGTCGATCAGGCCGCTCACCAGGCGGCGGAGACCGGGCTGCTCGCACACCTCGCCGTGGGTCAACCCCGTCAGGGCTCCGAGCGGGTTGGTCGCGGCGTTGAACACGAGCTTGTTCCATTGCGCGCCGCGGGCGTCCGGGAGCGCCTTGGTGGGCATGCCCGATCTGGTCAGCAGGTCCGCGAGCCGCTCGACCGCCGGCATCATGGAGAGGTCCTGGCCGAAGGGGCCGAGCCAGGTGTCTCCAGTCGTGTCCATGGCGACCACGCCGGGCTCGACGAGGTGCCCGGCCGGGAAGGTGGTCCCGAGCAGGACCCTCTGGGCGCCGATCCGGGCGGCGATCACCTCTTCGTTGCCGACGCCGTTCTGGACGCTCGCGACGTAACCCTCGGCGAAGCAATGGGCGGTGGCCTCGATCGCGGGAGCAGTCGCATACCCCTTGGTGGCCACGATGCCGAAGTCGCAAGGAGGCAGCTCCGCTGCGTCGTCGGTGGCGCGCAGGCGCGCCACCAGGTTCGCCTTCCCGACGATGCGAAGACCGTCGCGGTTGATCGCGTCGACGTGGGGCCGGGAGAGGTCGTACGCGAGCACCTCGGTCTCCTCCAGCTGTGCGAGGTGCGCGGCGAACAGGCTGCCGACGGCTCCGCAGCCCACGACGCAGATGCGGGTGCTCATCGGAAGTCGTCGCGGAACGTCCCGAGCCGTTCGGGTCCGGACGCCGTCACGAGGTAGTCGTCCTCGAGCCGCAGGCCGCCCCCGCCCGACCAGTAGGCGCCGGGCTCGACCGCGAGGACCATGCCCTCTTCGAGCACCCCTGGGCTCGCCAGGTGCGCCCACGGCGGCTCGTGGGCCCGAGCCCCCACGCCGTGCGCGATCGCGTGGTCCGGCTGGCCCTCGTAGCCCCCGGCTGCGAGCGACGCACGGACGGCCCGGTCGACCTCGGCGAGCTCGACGCCGGGACGCAGGAGCCGAAGGGCGCGGTCGCGGGTCTCGAGGAGCAGGTCGAGCAGGTCCACGTACCGAGCGCTGAGGGTGCCAGGGCAGAAGTTCTTCGTGAGATCGGTCCAGTAGCCGTCGGCGCAGACCCAGATCTCGAGCAGCGTGGGCTCGTTCTCCACCACTGGGCGGTGCCCGGTCGCAGTGAAGGTCTTGATCCCCGGACCCGACCACACGAGCGTGAACGCCCGGGCCATCTCGACCTTGTCCTTGTAGCCGATCCCGGTCTCGTGGACGAACCCTTCGAACATCGCGCCCACCTCGCTCTCGCGCATGCCAGGGCGAATGCGCGGCCCGATGTGCTCGAGCCCGAGAGTCGCGAGCTCCTGTGCGAGCTTCATGCGCTCGATCTCCTGGGTCGTCTTGGAGGACCTCGCGCGGACGAGCAGTCCCGTCGCGTCGACCACCTCGCCCGCCGCCGCGTCGAACGCGTCGAAGTAGGCGCGCGTGTAGACGGTGGGCTCACCGACCATGCGGTCGGCGGACTGCGCGTTCTGGTTCATCTCGATGCCCACGCGCCGGCCGAGGTCCCTCTCGGCGACGACGGCGAGGGCGAGGGACAGCGCGCGGTCCGCGGGCGGCCGGGGATCTTCGATGTCGTAATGGCCGAAGGTCCGAATGTCATCGGTCCATGCGGTCCGCTCGGCGTCCTCTCTTTGAGGTGCGACGACCACGAGCGTGGGGTCGCCCTCCCGCGGGAAGATCGCGAGGTCGTAGCCCTTCATGCACCAGTAGTTCGTGAGGTACACGAGGTTGTCCGGCGAACGGACGATCAGCGCCTCGAGGTCCTCTTCTGCCATGAGGCGGCGGACACGCTCGAGCCTCGCGGTGTCGACGGGCCAGCTCATCTGCTCACCTCACCAATCCCTGAACGGCGGTGGAGGCGTCCCGTGCGCCTCCTGCCAGGACACCACGCGGTTGCGCAACGTCCCCACCCGGTCGATCGAGCACTCGACCACGTCACCGGGCTGCAGGTACCACTTCTGCGCGTCCTCCTTGAACCCTGCGACCCCAGAGACGGTGCCGGTCGTGAGGACGTCCCCTGCGCTGTAGCCGAGCGGGGAGTGGTGCGCGATCAGCTCGGGCAGGGTGACCGACATGTTGCCCGAGTACGAGTGCTGTCGAAGGTCGCCGTTCACGGTGAGCCGCATGTCGAGCGTGTGGGGGTCGCCCACCTCGTCGGGGGTCACGATCCACGGTCCGAGCGGGCAGAAGGTCTGGATCGACTTGCAGAAGGAGAAGACGCCGGACTTCATCTCGCGTCGCTGGATGTCGCGTGCGGTGATGTCGTTGAAGATCAGGTAGCCGGCGATGAGGCGCTCTGCCTCCTTCTCTTCGAGGAACGCCCCGGAGCGCCCGAGCACGACCGCGAGCTCCAGCTCGTGGTCGAGCTCCTTGGTCAGGTGCTCAGGGTAGACGATGTCGTCGTCTTGGCCGATGATCGCGTCCACGTTCTGGAAGAAGACGATCCACGGCGCGATCGCGTGGGACCAATTCACGACCTTGGACTCCTCCTCGTGCTCCCGGAAGTTGCCCGAGGTGTGGATGAGCTTGGTCGGCTTGATCGGCGGTCTGAGCCGGATCTCCTCCATCGCGTAGCGCGGACCGGACGCCGCGGCCGCGCGCGACAGCTCGGGGTCGAGCTCGAACAGCTCGCGCATCGACGCGACCCCCTGGATCGTCACCACGTGGTCCCCGTCGACGACCCCGGGGTGCTCTTCTCCATTGGGATCCCTGAACGTCACCAGCTTCATTGCTCCACCTCACATATCTGGGCTGCAGTCAAGGCATAGACGGTCGCCGTGCGCACCATCTCGTCGATCGACAGGTTCTCGCCGTCGGGGTGCGGCAGCCCGCTGGACGCGCCGTAGTTCACCGTCGCGATGCCGTAACGGGTGAGCACCGAAGCGTCCGAGGACCATCGAACGGTGTCGTGCTCCGGGGCCGCCCCGAACACCTGGGCGTGGGCCGTCTCGATCGCCCGCACGAGATCGTGGTCGGGCTGGATCTCCGCCCCAGGGCTCGTGACGAAGATCTCCGAGTCGATGCCGGCGTCGGCCAGCTCGGTCCGCAGCTCGGCGACGAGCTCGTCGAACCGACGGCACGCTTCCTGCAAGGTCATGGTCGGCGGGACGCGGACGTCCAGGAAGAGATCGGTCCGCTCAGGAGTCCGGCTGAGGCGCCACGGCCACCCGCCGCGCACCGCGGCGACGTTCACCACCCCCGGCTCACCGCCGTAGGCGGTCTCCTGCTCGAACGCGCCGATCCAGCGCTCGACGTAGGAGAGCACCTCTTTCATGCGCAGGATCGAGTTCTCGGGACGCAGGTGCCTCGAGAACGCGGTGTGCACATGTGGACCCTTGGTGGAGATCCGCCCCCAGAGCGTCCCGTAGTGCCCGGTCACGACACGGTTCTCGGTCGGCTCTCCGAGGACGCAGACGTCCAACGCGCCGCCGCCGTGCGACACGAGGTAGTGGCTCCCCGCGGAGTACCCACGGTAATCGGCGCCGACGAACTCAGGAGCCCACTGCGACTTCTCGATCTCGCCGACGACCGCCGCGACGGCCACGGTGCCGCGAAGCGTGACTCCGGCGTCACGCAGCGCCGCCAACGCCTCCAGGTAGCACGCGATGGCACCTTTCATGTTGGCGATGCCGAGGCCCCACAGCCTGCCGTCGCGCTCGAAGGCGGCGGGCCTGAACCCCGGCCGGTCCCGCAGGTGCGGCTCGTCGCCCGAGTACGAGGTGTCCATGTGCCCGTTGAACATGAGAGATCTTCCGGCGCCTTTGCCAGCGAGGATCCCGAAGACGTTCGGCCTCCCCGGCTCGACCTCCTGGAGCACCGTGCGAAGCCCCAGCGCCTCGCAGCGGGTCGCGACCTCGTGGGCGATGGCCTCTTCGTGCCCGGTCGGGCTGCTCACGTCGACGAGCGCCTTCGCGCTCGCGACCAGGCGCGCCCTGTCCACGGACCCCTCGATGGCCGCCGCGAGGTCGTCGGAGAGAGATGCGACCGGCGGGGTCATCTGGCGACGTGCGGCAGCACACGGGAGGCGAAGAGCTCGAGCTGCGCCTCCCTGCGCTCGCCCCACAGCTCGAGCATGACGTCCGTGCAGCCCGCCTCCGCGTACTCTTCGATCGCGGCGATGCAGTCGCTCGGGGTGCCGGCGATCGGACGCGTCCGGTCGAGGATCGAGTCGCTCACCGCCCGAGCTGCCGCGAGCCGGCCCCCCTGGCGCATGGCCTCTGCGACCGGGCGGATCTCCTCTCGATCCAATCCCGCGGACTCGAGCAGCTCGTCGGCCGAGGCCTGGATGTTCTCGACCTTGTTCGCCAGGTACATGCCGGCGATCTCGCGAGCGCCCTCGCGTCCTTTGTCGCGGTCCTCGTCGATCGAGGCGACGATCGTGCACCCG
>JAJYYT010000055.1 GCA_021800645.1 Actinomycetes bacterium | reverse complement strand
AGAAAAGCTCCAACCGGGCAGGAACTCGTCCATGCCCGGTTGGAGCTATGTGGTGTCGGGGGTGGGATTTGAACCCACGACCTTCGGGTTATGAGCCCGACGAGCTACCAGACTGCTCCACCCCGCGGCGGAGCGCTCATGATACCAGCCGGGCCGTGGATACGCCACAGGTTCACGGCACCAGGGGGCCGTCGCGTCCTGCTCAATCCCCGGTCGCCCTTCGTCAGCCCTCCGGCGACTCCGACCCCAGATTGATCGGGCCGTGCTCCGCCTCGTGGGACTGGAGGGAGGTGACGATGCGCTCGATGTCGGACTCAGCGGTGGCCGTCGACCGTCCCGTCCGCTGCGCGTAGACGATCGCTCCCAGATCGCGCAGAAGCACGTCGGCCGCCCGCTTCGCCTGAATGGCGTCGAGCTTCGCTTGGCCCTTCTGGGCGGCGTCCCTCGCGACCGAAGTCGCGCTCGCCGCCTGCGTCTTCACTTTGTCCAGCAGCCCCATGGCGCACCTCCGAGCTCGTCGCCTGGTCCTCAGATCCTCGCGCCGACTCGGCGGTGCGTGCTCGGGGTGCTCCCAAAGAAGCTGCTGGTCCGCGCTGAGACGGCACTCGTCGTCGAGGCCGAGGCACCGGACGACTGGGGACGGGGGTTCGAGAGCGCGCCATTCGCAGCGTTCGAGGAAGACGGTTGCCCGTTCAGAATGGAGGCTGCCTGCGCCGTCGCGGCCTGGGCGGCAGCGATCTCCTTCTGATAGGCGCCGAGGTCGTCGGACTTCAGGTCGCTCTGGGCTTTCCCGAAGTCGGCGGCGGCCTGCGCAAGGAGGGACCGGGCCTTCTGCACCGCCGCCGCCGAGGAGCTGCCCTGCTGCTTGGGGGCGACCACCGGCGCGTTGGGTGTTGTAGTGAGGATCCCGCCTGTGCTCTTGAGGGTGGTCCCGAGCAGTGCGTTGAGCGTCGAGCCGATTGTCCGGCCCATCTGCACGCGCTGGCCGAGCACCGCGATGACGTACTTCAGCTGCGGTTGGGGGACCGTCTTCGACTCGACGTACAGCGGCCGCACGTAGACGACGGACTGTCCGACGAGCACTGGGAGAATGTTGCCCAGCACGACACGTGAACCCTCCTTGTTGAGCAAAGTGATCTTGCTCGACACTGTGGGTGTCGTCTCAATCTCGTTGTCAGCGAAGATGGGACCGACCTTGCTCGCACCCGGGGGAGTCTCGTAGACGTGAAGCTCGCCGAAGTGTCTTGGGCTCGAATCGCCGACGAGCAGGGCGCGGAGCAACTGGCTGTCACCAGCGGCCGACGAGCCGGCGGGAACGTACGCGTCGGTGACCGTGAGGGACTGTGTCGTCTGGCCCGGCTGAGACTCCACCTGGTAGACGGGTGTCATCGGCTGGTAGGAGCCGCCGACGATCTGGCCCTGCTGGTTGGTCACGTAGCGGAAGCTGAGCGCCTGTGTCGGCGAGCCGACTCCCGTGGTCGGGGAGACGAGCCAGGCGTCTCCGGCCGTGTAGAACTGCGCCGGCCGCGTGATGTGGTAGCGGCCGTAGATCGCAGCCTGCGCCGCGAACAGGTCGTTGCCGTATCGCAGCTGGGCGCGGATCGAGGGAGGCATTGTGCGAGACGGCGTGAAGAGCTTGGGAAAGGCCGACTCGTAGGCTCGGAGGATGGGGTCGTGGTCCATGGCGTAAAACGTCATCTTCCCGCTGTACGCGTTCACAACGACGATGACCGAGTTGCGCACGTAGTTGTAGCTGGACGGCAAGCCCGTGGTCGCGGGAATGGTCTGGGTGTCGACGTTCTGTGAGTATGGGAAGTTGGCGGTCGTCGTGTACGCGTTGAGGACCCAGTCGATGTGCCCGTCGACGAGCACCGGGTACGGCTGGGAGTCGAAGCTGAGGAAGGGCGCTGCCTTCTCTGCCATTGTGTAAACGTCCCTGATGAACATGATCTTCGACTGTGGCGTGATGAGGTTGGACAGCACGATGTTGAGGTCGCCGAGGCGCAACGCAAAGGCCGCTCGCGTCAGGAAGGAGCCGAGCCGGACTCCTCCTGCCCCTCGGTAGTGGCCCTCCACGTCGGTGCCTGTTCGGCGCTGGCCGTTGAGCTCGGGCTGCTTCGTGTCCGCGATGACGTAGCCCGGCTGCTTCACCCCGAAGTAGACAGCAGGCTGCTCGAGCTTCGGGAAGCCGTGAGCGGACTTCGCCGGCACGTCGCGGATCGCGAAGACCGGGTTGCCTTTCGCGGTCGCGCGGTTTGCCTCCGCGAGCACGAGGCCCTCTCCGTGCGTGTACTGGAGATGAAGGTTCACCCAGCTCGAAGACGGGAGGTCTGTGGGGTCGACTTGGCGCACACCCACGATGTCCGGCCGGATCGTCCCGTGTGTCGCATACCGCTCGACCTGGACGGTCTGGAAGGTGTAGTAGTTGCTGATCGACTGCTTGGTACGGAAGTCCGCGAGAGAGATCTGTGTGCTGGGATCCCAAAGGCGGATGTTGTTGAGCGTTGTCAGGGAGGCGTCGATTGTGCCGGTGGGCACCACTGTCCCGTCTGCATAGCCCGTCGTCACCTTGACATGGTCGAGCCCGTACGCGTAGCGCGTCGCCGCGATGTTGCGGGAGATGTACTTGCTCTCGAGCGTGCTCTGTGCCGGGTTGACCTTCAGCGCTTGGAGGACCACTGGGTAGACGACGCCGATGACAAGGGCGACGAACCCCCACAAGCCGACCGCCAGCACCGGGAGCGTCCAACCCTGGCGCCGGATGTTGTAGAGCAGGATCGCTGCCGCGAACAACGACACGAAGAAGAGGACCTCGAGGGCAGGGAGCCTTGCGTGGACGTCCGTGTAGCCCGCTCCCTCCACGTAGCCGTTGGTCGAGAGGTCCAGCGCGTAGCGGGAGAGCACGTACCCTCCGGCTTTCGTGAGCGCGATCAGCGCGAGGAGCACGGACAGGTGGGCCTTCACCACCGGCCTCACCCTGGGGTTCCCGCGAGGGCGGATCCCGCCGTTCAGGTAGTGGAAGACCGACACGAACAGGACGACGACGACGAGGGACGCGAGCACCCAATCGACGAGGAACTGGAGGAACGGCAGCCGGAAGACGAAGAAGCTGTCGTTGATGCCGAACTGCGGGTCCTTGCCTGGAAACGACTGGGCGTGGGTGAACAGCAGCCAGTTGTTCCACTGCCCGATGGTCGTGGCCGCGGCGATCAGTGCTGCGGCGAGTGCCAGCACCGCGTAGATGCGCCCGGCGTAGGGCCGAACCGCCAGCTGATAGCGACGGACGAGGTCGTCGTCGGGCTCGAGAGGTGGCGCGTGCGCCGCGAGCCGGTCGCAGACCACGAGGTTCAGCCAGAGGACGACGAAGAAGGCAGCCCCGAAGCTCGCGAAGAGGCCCACCTTCACGGCGAGAAGCGTGGACCACACCGGGTGGAGTCCCACTGAGGAGAACCAGAGGCTGTCCGTGTAGAGGCCGGCGAGCGTCCGGAGCGAGCCGAGGACGACGATCAGGACCAGGATTCCGCCGACGACCCACCACCGCGCATGGCCGGATCGCGGCTTTGCGACGCGCGAGGGAACGTCAGGCGGGGTTCGCACCCGGAGAAGCCTAAGACTCGGCGGTGCTCAACTAGGTGTCGGCAGGACGAGGCATCTGCAACCTGCGTGGGCCGGCGGGTGACGGTGGCCAGTCGGGAACTGGTCTCCGGGCGCGACAGCACCCGCCAGGCCGTTGTCCTCGCAGTCCGCGCATCCGGGACCGGCGTCGCTCCTGCTCCAACGCACGCTGTGCTTGCCCGATCCTGCGAGCACGCCCCTGGAGAAGCCCTCGACGGCGTAGTCCTCGGCGAGGCGCTCGATCCTCTCACCGCGCCACTCCCGGTACGCGGCGCCGACGCGCTCGGCCGCGTCCGGTATGTCGCCGCCTTCCAAGCGGCGACGGATCAACGTGACCACGGTCGACGCGAGCTCTTCGGCGACCGATCCGACCGCGCGCTCATCGACGGTCGCCGGCGCCTTCGGCCGGCGGGCACCGAGGATCGTACGCGCGAAGGCGGACCCCTCCGCCATCGCCTCGCGTACCGATGTGGTGGCAGCCTTCACGTATACCTCCCGCTGGAGGACTTCGTCGACCAGCAGGTCGCCGGTCCACTCCCCGGTTCCTTGACGAAGTCGGTCTAGCAGCGCGTTCTGGTCGTCCTGGAGTGCTCGCTTGAGCCGCCGCGACAGGGTCGTGCTGATCGGGTCGAGGACTTCCGCACGGCGAGTGAACAGGCCCGCGTCCAAGGAGGCGGCGGCTACCTCGGCTACCTCGGCGTCCTCGGCGTCCTCGGCCCCGGCGGCTTCCTCGGAGTCCCATGGCCCCCCCCGGGCTTCGAGGTCCCCCCCGGCCCCGGCGGCCCCCTCCGGCTGCTCGCCGACACCGGCCGCGGCGTGACGGGCTCTCAGCCGTGCGAAGAGATCCGCCACGTCCGCGTCCGCCACGTCCGCGTCCGCCACGTCCGCGTCCGCCACGTCCGCGTCCGCCACGTCCGCGACGGTGACCGGGGCCGGCCGCTCGACGATGGTTGCGACGTCGTCGAACCGCAGCACAGGGCGCGGCTCGTGCTCCGGCGCCGCCACTGCCGATGCGGCACGCTCTCCCTCTTCGACCAGGACCGACTCGGGGACGCCGGCACCCGGCGTCCCGGCGCCCGACGCAGCGGCCCCCGACGCAGCGGCGCGCGCGGAGTCGTCCGCACGTGAGAGGTCCTCGACGATACGGTCGAGAGCACGCCGGACGCCGACGACTGAGCCTGCGATCTCGTCACGTGCGGCGCGCAACAGCTCGATCTGCTCGGTGATGAGCCGTCGTCGCTGTGCCATGTCGGCGAGCACACGGCGGCGCGCCTCTTGGGCCTGGTCGAGCATGGACCTTCCGTGCTCGCGCGCGCGCTCGACTACCGCCTCCCCCTCGAGCCGTGCGGTCTCCACCACCGCGGCCGCCTCCTCGTGCGCCTGCTGGCGCAACGAGTTGGCTTCGAGCTCCGCCTCCGCGATGCGCTTCGCAGCCGACGACTCGGCATTCACCTGCATGTCGGTCGCCTGCTGCTGGGCCTCACGGATCATCGACGCCGCCGACTCCTCGGCCTGCGAGAGGATGCGCGCGGCCTCCTCATGCGCGCCCCGCAGCACGGCGGCGCTGCGCTGCCCGAGCGAGGACGTGAGCACGCTCTCGTCGATGACCGGGTGACGCGCCTGCTCTCGGGCGTCCTCGAGCTCCCCGAGCAGCTCCTCCTCCCGGCGGGCCGCGCGGCCGAGCGCGTCCGCGAGGGTCCCGAGGTACGCGCGCACCTCCTCGGGGTCGAAGCCTCGGCGGACGGTCCCGAACGATCGCCGCGTGATCTCGGTCGCGTCGAGACGCGAGGTCGACAGGGTCGGACGTTCGTCAGCCACCGCGCAAAGACTACGACCCGTGGGGTGCGGGAGCCGGCGGTACCGAGCCGCCGAGCCGTCGGAGGTCGGCGAGAACCTGTGCGAGCGAGTGCACGCCGTAGACCTCGAGCGAGGGGATGGCCTTCGAGGCCGCTGTCGACACCTGTGACGCCGGGACGAAGAACACGGTCGCGCCCGCCCGCTCCACGGCTACGGTCTTCTCGGGCACTCCGCCGACCGCCCCCACCGCTCCTGTGGGCGCGATGGTCCCGGTCGCAGCCACCCGTCTCCCACCCGTGAGCTTGCCGTTCCAAAGCGTGTCGATGAGCCCCAGGGTCATCGCGAGCCCTGCGGAGGGACCGCCGATCGATGTGGTCCGCAGCGTCACCGGGAAGGGGAAGCGGAACGCCAGTTGCGTCTGCGCCTCGACACCGAGGAACCCCTGCCCGTGCCAGCCGGTCCCCGGACAGGCCGGTGTGGACGCGGGGTGCGGCACCGACGACGGCCACCTGCCGAGCGCGAGGCGCTCTCGGACGTGGGGACCGGGCACGAGCTGGGCCCGGGCGTTCACGTGCGAGCGCTCCACTGTGATCGACACCTCCTCGCCCGCACGGTGCGCGGCGATCGCCCGGGCGAAGGCGCACGCGTCGAGCGTCCTGCGACCGTCCACGGCGGTCACGACCTGGCCCACCGAGAGCTTCCGCGACGCCGGCGAGCTCGGGACGACTGCGAAGACGACCACACCGCGTGCGTGCGCGCCGACGTGGTAGCCGAGCCGGGTCAGCGCGGCCGCCTTCGCCGCGGCCTGGGACTGCTCCATCTCCAGGTAGCCCTGCGCCACGAGCTGCGAGGGCGGGGTGGCCGGACCCAGCACCTCGGCCGCCGGCAGGATCTGGGCGTCGCCTCGGAGCTTGTCGTAGAGGTAGCTCAGCGCGGTGACCCGTGTGAGGTAGACGTCGGTGAGCCAGACGCTCCCGTGGAGCCGGTGCGCACGCGCTGCGGGCACGGTGACCAGTGGGGCCACCGGCTGCGCGACCCCCGGGGTGAGGACGTAGTAGTCGAGGTCGACGTGGTCGGCGACCACCCCCGCCAAGACGAGCACGACAACAACCAGCACCGCTGCGTAGCGCCACGTGAGGACGCGACGCGGCGGCGCTGCGCGTCCCTGGGATCGGGGAGCCGGAGGCGGCGTCGTGCGGCTGAGGTCGTGCTCGGACATACTCGTTCGGTGGAGGACGATCCTGCCACTTACGGCGCGCTCCGCCCGGTCGACGTGGTGCTCGCCGGGCACCGTGGCGACCCCACGACCGCCCTTCGAGCCCTCCGGTCCAAAGATCCGCGGCTCCGCGAGGTCGCGCTCGGCGCCCTGCAGCGGTCGGGCCGCCTCGAGCCCGGGACCGTGGAACGGGTGCTGCGCAGCGATCCCGATCCGGCGGTCCGGCGGCGCGCATGCGACCTCGCCGGGGCGATGGAGCCGTCGGGCTCCCTCCAAGAGGCATTGCGCGAGGCGCTCGGGGACCCGGACGCGCTGGTGGTCGAGGCCGCCTGCTGGGCGCTCGGAGAGTCGCCGGGGGCCCCGGTCGGCGAGCTCGCGCGGATTGCGTGCACGCACCCCGACGCAAGGGCCCGAGAAGCGGCCCTCGCGGCGATCGGGAGCCTCGGTGATCCCGCGGGCCTGCCCGCCGTGCTCGGCGCGCTCGGCGACCGCCCGACGGTGCGCCGCCGTGCGGTCGTGGCCCTTTGCGCCTTCGACGGCGAAGAGGTGCGCGCGGCGCTCCGCCGCAGCGCGCTGGACCGCGACTGGCAGGTGCGCGAGGTCGCGGAGATCCTGCTCGAGCTCGACGACACCACGCCGCCCCTGCCGTCGTGAGGCGCGCCGGCCGCTCAGCGGTCCGCCGCGCTGAAGAGCGGCTTCAGGCGGTCGAACGACTCGATGCAGCGCCCCGCGCCGAGCACGACGCACTCGAGGGGCGTCTCGACCAGGTGCACCGGGACGCCGGTCGAGCCGGACAGCCGCTCGCCGAGCCCTCGGAGCAGTGCGCCGCCGCCGGTCAGGTGGATCCCCTCGAAGATGATGTCTTGGGCCAGCTCCGGAGGAGCCTCGCCGAGGCAGGTCGTCGCCGCGCCGAGGATCTGGCTCACCTGATCCGCGACGGCCGCGCGCACCTCGGTGGAAGTCAGCACGACGGTGCGCGGCATCCCGGTGGCCACTTCGCGCCCCCGCACCTCTGCGTCGGGCTCGTCGGGGTACGGCGCAGCAGATCCGACCGCGAGCTTCACCGCCTCGGCCGTGCGCTCGCCGATCGCGACCCCGAAGCGGTTGCGCACGTAGGACTGGATCGCCGCGTCGAGGTCGAAACCGCCGCAACGGATCGCGCGCATCGCGACGATCCCGCCGAGCGAGATCACCGCCGTCTCGGACGTCCCGCCTCCCACGTCCACGATCATCGACCCGACCGGCTCGTGGATCGAGAGCCCCGCGCCGATCGCGGCCGCGATCGGCTGCTCGATGAGGAAGCACTCGGAGGCCCCCGCGCGCCGAGTCGCTTCGATCACGGCCCGCCGTTCCACGGCGGTGATCGCCGAGGGCACGCACACGAGCACCTTGGGACGGCTGAGCCGGCCCACTCCGACACGGCGGAGGAGGACGTGGAGCATCCGCTCGGTGATCTCGAAGTCGGTGATCGCGCCCTTGCGCATCGGGCGCACCGCGACGATGTAGCCGGGGGTCCTCCCGATCATCTGCCACGCCTCTTCCCCGATCGCGAGGACGCCCTTGGAGCGCGTGTCCATCGCGATGACGGTCGGCTCGTTCAGCACGATGCCCTTCCCCTCGGCGTAGACGAGCGTGTTGGCGGTGCCGAGGTCGATCGCGAGGTCCCGGGACATCGGCCGACATGGTACGCAGGCACGGGGCGATGCCAATCCGCGTACCTCGATCGGTAACCTCGCAGCGTGCACTGGGGGCCCTCCGAAGACGATCCCGACGATCAAGGGGCCGCCGGCGGCGGGTGGGTGCCGCCCGAGGCGCGCACCTGGCGCCACCCCTCCGAGCTCCACATGGCCACGGTGGCCGCGGTCCTCACCACCACGCACGGATGGCGCAGGAGTGCCGCGCTCGCCGTCGGGGGGGCCGCTTTGCTCGCGATCGCCGCCGGCGCGCTCCTGCTCGCCAAGACCGGCTCTTCGCCAGGGGCGGCGACGCTCGACACGATGCCCGTCGGCACCGCCGCGGTCACTCCGTGCTGCACGCTGTCACCGGTCCTCACCCGCGACGCGGAGCAGGCGGTGGTCTCCATCGAACCGACCGTCGGGCCCGGTGCGACCGGTTGCGGCGTCGTCGTGGCGAGCCGCCTCGTCGTCACGACCGAGGCTGCGCTCGCCGGGGCGCGCAGCGTGCGCGTCGTGGCCGCGACAGGCCGGATGCTCGGCGGGACGGTGGTCGCCGCGGACCACGACTCGGGGATCGTCCTCTTGCGGCTCAGCGCGCCGCTGCCCTCCGCTCAGATGGACGTCGGCGACACCCTCGGCAGCGGGACCCCGGCGCTGGCGATGGCCCTTCGGCCGGGGACCGGGAACCATCCGCCCAAGCCCGTCTGGACGTCGGCCACCGTCGTCTCGGTGGGCGAGCCGCCACCCGGCGCACCCCCGAGCGCGATGGCGGCGATCACCGTCCGGGGGGCTTCGGTCCCGGTGATGCCGGGCGAGCCGCTCGTCGACCGGCACGGGAGGGTGGAGGGGATCCTCGCCAGCGCCTGGGGGTCGGAACGCTCCTTCCTTCCGATGTCCTTCGTGGTCGGCGTCACCAACGACCTCGCAACCATCGGCAAGGTCCAGCACGGCTGGCTCGGCGTCACCGACGCGACCCCCGAGGGTGCCTCAGGGGCGGAGGTCGTCTGGGTGGATCCCCGCGGCGCGGCAGCACACGCGTTGCGCGCGGGGGACGTGATCGTGAGGGCGGACGGCTGGCGCGTCCACTCGGCCTCCCAGCTGCGCTCGATGCTCTACGTGCTCGCGCCCGGCACCAGGGTGTCCCTGGTCGCCAGACGGGGCTCGCGCGTGATCCGGGCCGTCGTCGAGCTGGCCCCCTCGCCCTAGCATTGACCTCGTGGCGATGAACGACCCCTTCGGGGGTCTCCTCCAGGACCTCCTCAAGGTCATCGGCGGGGCTCCCGGCAGTCAACGCGCGTGGCTCGACGCCGCGCGCTCGCTCGCCTACGGCGTCGCGACCGACGGGGAGCCGGAGACCAACCCCGATCCGATCGCACGGATCCGTTTCGAGGAGCTGGGGCGCGTCGCCGAGC
>JAJYYT010000054.1 GCA_021800645.1 Actinomycetes bacterium | reverse complement strand
CATGGATCATCCCGATCGAGAGCCAGCAGGCCTACGAGCCCTACCAGACCAACGTCGAGGACGAGACGTACCTCCCGCTGTACTGGTTCGGCAACGGCGCCAAGACCGGCATCAACTACAAGCTGTCGATCGCGGATCCCCCCAAGTGGAGCAACGGCGACAAGACCGTCACGATCGACATGAAGAAGACGTACAAGTGGTCGACAGGCGCGCCGGTCACATCCAAGGACATCGAGTTCTTCTACGAGCTCTACCAGGTCGGCAAGAGCCACATCGGGAACTACCTCCCCGGCCTCTTCCCCGACAACGTCGCGAGCGTCTCGTACCCGAACGCCTACGAGATCGTGCTGAACCTGAAGAAGGCCTACAACCCGGTGTGGTACACGGGCAACCAGCTCGGCTGGTTCTACCCGCTCCCGGTCCAGGCGTGGGACAAGACGTCGGCGTCGGCGGCAGGCAGCCTCGCCAATTCGTCCACCCCGGCGAAGGCGAAGGCCGTCTTCACATTCATCTTCACCCAGGCGAAGGACCGGGGCACCTACGGGTCGAACCCGATGTGGAAGGTCGTCGACGGCCCGTTCGTCATCAAGAGCTATGACGCCGTCACCCACGCGGCGACCTTCGACAGGAACGCGCACTACAGCGGCCCCACAAGGCCCCACCTCGCGAGCTACAGCGTCTACGCGTACACAACAGCGACGGCCGAGCTCGACGCCCTGCGCTCCGGGAAGCTCACCTTCGGCTACGTCCCCTACGGGGACCTCTCCCAGGTTTCCTACTACAAGAGCCACGGCTACTCGATCAAGGCGTGGCCGATCTTCTACAACGAGGTGGTCGAGCTCGGTTACACCTCCAAGACATGGGGCCCCTTGGCCCGCCAGCTGTACATCCGCCAGGCGCTGCAGCACCTCATCACAGAGCAGCTCTACATCTCACGGACCCTCGGGGGCTACGGCCTGCCCGACTACGGCCCGGTCGCCGACTACCCGGGCTCGAGCTACGTCGCGCCGGCGCTGAAGAAGGACCCCTACCCCTACGACCCCGCTGCCGCGCAGAAGCTCCTGACCGAGCACGGCTGGGTCAAGGGCGCCGGGGGCGTGGACGTGTGCAAGCGACCCGGGACCGGCGCCAAGGACTGCGGCAAGGGCATCCCCAAGGGTCGCAAGCTCACATTCCTCTTCATGTACTCGACCGGCACAACAGCCTTCGTCGCGGAGGTCGAGGCGTTCTACACGGCCGCGAAGTCCGTCGGGATCGACTTCAAGCTCGACGGCCAGACCGTCACAACCATGTACTCGATCGGCGGCGTCTGCCCGACATCGCCTCCCTGCAAGTGGGGGCTCGCGGGCTATGCGGGCTGGTTCTGGAATTACGGGCAGTACGAGCTCCTCCCCTCGGCGGAGGACGAGTTCGGGAAGGGCAACTACTGGGGTGGCGGCTACTACACAAAGAAGGCGCAGCAGCTCATCACAGCCGCTGAGACCACTCCTGGGAACAAGGCGCTCTACAAGGACGAGGCGTACCTCTCGAAGGACGTGGCGTCGCTGTGGTGGCCGCTCCAGGACTGGGAGGTCGTCGCGGTGAAGAAGAACCTGTCTGGCTGGCAGAAGCTGAACCCGTATGCCAACTACATGCCGCAGACGTGGTACTTCACCAAATCGCCGTAGGGTGACCGGCGCGCTCGCGCCGCCAGGAGCCGGCCCTCCCGGTGTGACCGGACCCGCCAGCTGGCGGCCCGGAGGCCATGGCGTGCGGTGATCGGCTACCTCGTCCGCCGCCTGGGCCAGGCAGTGATCGTGCTCCTGCTCGTCACGATCATCGTCTTCGCGCTCCTCCATGCGTTGCCCGGCGGGCTCGTTCGCGCCCAGCTCGGGGCGAAGGCGAGCAAGTTCGCCGTCCACCAGCTCACGGTGCAAGAGGGGCTCACAAAGCCGCTCCCCGTCCAGTACGGGGTCTGGCTCTCGAACCTCTTCCACGGGAACCTCGGCTTCGCCTACAAGCAGGAGACCCCGGTGTCGACCCTCATCGGCGAGACCTTCCCGCGCACACTGATCCTCGCGGGCAGCGGGCTGCTGCTCGCGAGCGTCCTCGCCATCCCGCTCGGCGTCCTCCAGGGTGGCCGGAGGAACTCGTTGCTCGACTACGGCGTGTCGGGCTTCCTGCTCACCACCTACTCGACGCCGTACCAGCTCCTCGGCGTCATCCTGATCTTCCTGCTCACCATCCAGCTGAACCTGTTGCCCGCGACGGCCACAAGCTTCGGCCAGAGCTTGGGGACCGACGTCAAGGTGCTCGCGTTGCCGGTCCTCGCGCTGTTCCTCGGCAACATCGCGTACTTCAGCCGGTACGTGCGCAGCTCGGTGATCGACAACCTGGGAGAGGACTACGTCAGGACCGCGAGGGCGAAGGGAGTCTCCAGGGCTCGGATCCTCGTGCGCCACGTGCTGCGGAACTCCCTGCTGCCCTTCGTGTCGGCCGTCGGTCTCAGCCTGCCGACACTGGTGAGCGGGACGCTCGTGATCGAGGTGCTCTTCCAGTACCCGGGCATGGGGACCTTGTTCTGGGACGCGCAGCAGGCGCGCACATATCCGCTCCTCCTCGGGATCCTGCTCATCATCACCATGCTCGTGGTGGTCGGCAACCTCCTGGCCGATCTCGCCTACGCCGCCCTCGACCCTCGCATCCGCTATTGACTGACCCGCCGCGTTCGAAGGAGAGCCGCACGACGGTCGTCGTGCCGGCGGCAGGGTCCCCGGAGGAGCTGCCGGCGACCGAGGCCCTTGCGCGGACCCCGAGCGCTGGGGGAGGGTCGTCACGCTGGCAGAAGTGGAGGCAGGACGCTGCGGTCTTCGCGTCGAACCGCTTCGCGCTCGGCAGCCTGGTGTTCCTCGTCGCGCTCGTGCTCTTCTGCTTCGTCGGGCCGCTGCTCTACAGGACCAACCAGACGGCCGCGACACTGCTGAACGCGAACCTGGCGCCGTCCGGGCAGTACCCGCTCGGGACCGACCCCGAGGGCTTCAACGAGCTCGGACGCCTGATGCTCGGGGGCCAGAGCACGCTCGAGGTGGGCTTCGCGGTGGCGATCTTCGCCACGGCGTTCGGGGCCATGTGGGGCGCGGTCGCAGGCTACGTCGGGGGCGCGATCGACTCGTTGCTCATGCGCGTGGTCGACACGGCGCTCTCCATCCCGTACCTCTTCCTCGCCGTCCTCCTCGCCACGCTGTTCCGGCCGTCGCTGTGGCTCATCGTGCTCACGATCACCGCGGTGAGCTGGCCGTCGACCGCGCGCATCGTGCGGGGTGAGACGCTCTCGCTGCGCACGCGTGACTACGTGACCGCGGCCAGGGGCTTCGGGAGCTGGCAGCTGCGGCTCATCGGACGCCACATCCTGCCGAACTCCTTCGGGTCGATCGTGGTGAACGCCACGCTCAGGGTCGCCACAGCGATCTTCATCTTCGCCTTGCTCGCGTACCTCGGGCTCGGCGTGCCGCTGCCCGCGACGAGCTGGGGGCAGATGCTCCAGCAGGGCATCTCGCATCTCTACGACAACTACTGGTGGGAGCTTTGGCTCCCCGGCGTGGCCATCGTGCTCACGGTCATCGCAGTGAGCGCGATCGGTGACGGCTTCTACGACGTGGTGGTGAAGCGCCAGGGCTCCGGCGCCAGGGGGTGACCGGCTCGGGGGCGTACGGTTCCGGTGTGGACGTTCCCGAGGTGTGCCTTCCGCGCGACCTCCCGATCGTCGAGCGCGACGCGGTCCGTCTCGTGGTCCAGGAGGCCGGCGGCGCGGTGCTGCTCTTCTGGGCTCGTGAGCTCACCCTTCCCGAGGTCGGCAGGTGGTGGGAGCTCCCAGGCGGTGGCATCGACCCGGGAGAGTCCTACGCGGAAGCGGCGGTGCGCGAGCTCTTCGAGGAGACCGGCATCAGGATCGGGCCCGACCAGCTCGGACCGCCCGCGTGGCGGCGCAGCGCGACGTACCGCCATCGCGGGACGCGCCGGCTGCAGCACGAGGTGGTCGCGGCCGTGCGCCTGGACGACGCGGCGCCGGTTATCGACACGAGCGGCCAGCTCCAGCACGAGCTCGAGGACTACACGGCGTGGCGCTGGGTGCCGGTCGCCGAGATCCAGGAGATGGCCGCCCGCGGCGAGCGCTTCTACCCCGGCCGCCTCCCCGAGCTCCTCCCCCGTCTGCTCGCCGGCGAGACGATCGACGAACCGTTCGAGCGCTTCTCCTGAGCGACGCCTCGTGCGGTCCTCGGCTCGAAGGACCCGAGGCGGCCGAGCCCGGTCAGGCCGGCTCGGCGCGGCGGGCCACGAGGACCGGGATCTCCCGCGCCGTCTTCTCCTGGTACTCGGCGTAGGGCGGGAACGCCTCGACCGCCCGCCTCCACCACTCGGCCTTCTCCTCGCCGGTCACCTCGCGTGCCACGGCGTCGAAGGGCTCCGGGCCGTCTTGGATCATGAGGGCGGTCGGGTCGGCCTTCAGGTTCCAGTACCACTGGGGATTGTCGGGCGCGCCGCCCTTCGAGGCGACGAGCGCGTACTCCCCGTCGTGCTCCACGCGCATGAGCGCCCACTTGCGGATCTTGCCGGACTTCGCGCCGCGCGTCGTCAAGACGATGATCGGCAGCCCCGTGTCGCGCAACGTGTTGGCGCGCGTCCCCCCGGAAGCTTCGTACTCGGCGACCTGCTCACGCACCCACTCCGACGACGACGGCTCGTACTCCCCGGTGAGGGGCATGGGAAAGGACCTCCTCTGCTCTTGGTGCTGTCCGCTCGTGCTGCTCGACGAACGCTAGTTTCCCGAACCGCTACCGTGTGCAGACCTGGGGACCGCGCCGAGCCGAGACCGCCCCGAGATGAGCCGAGAGGGAGCCCGGATCGAGCCCAGGAGAGCCGGATCGAGCCCAGCGCGAAGAGACGAGAGACGAGAGAGGTGGCCGTGATGGGAGCCGAGGAGATCCAGCGGGTCGGCGTGGTCGGCTGCGGCCTGATGGGCTCGGGGATCGCCGAGGTGTGCGCCCGGGCCGGACGGTCCGTGATCGTGGTCGAGGCCGACTCGGCGGCGCTCGCACGGGGCAAGAGCAGGATCGAGGCGTCGGTGCGACGCGCCGTGTCGGCCGGCAAGCTCAGCGAGGAGGACGCTCGGGCGACCCTCGGGCGGATCGAGCTCGGCACCGACGTCGGCGCGCTCGGGGACCGCCAGCTCGTCGTCGAGGCCGTCGTCGAGGCCGAGCCCGAGAAGCTCCGCGTCTTCGAGGCGCTCGACAAGGTGGTGGAGGCGCCCGATGCTCTGCTCACGTCCAACACCTCTTCCATCCCGATCATGAAGCTCGCGATGGCCACCCAGCGCCCCGAGCAGGTGGTCGGCCTCCACTTCTTCAACCCGGTCCCCGTCTTGCCGCTCGTCGAGGTCGTCGCATCCCTTCTCAGCTCCGAAGAGGCCATCGGCCGGGCCGAGCGGTTCGCCGAGGACGCGCTGGGCAAGACGGCGATCCGTTCGAAGGACCGGGCCGGGTTCATCGTGAACGCGCTCTTGGTCCCCTACCTGCTGTCGGCCATCCGCATGATGGAGTCGGGATTCGCGACCCCTGAGGACATCGACACCGGCATGGTGAAGGGTTGCGCGCACCCGATGGGACCGCTCGCGTTGACCGACCTCATCGGCCTCGACACGACCATGGCGGTCGCCAACTCCCTCTACGAGGAATTCAAGGAGCCGCTCTACGCGCCGCCGCCGCTGCTCGCGAGGATGGTGGACGCGGGGCTCCTCGGAAGGAAGACCGGCCGGGGCTTCTACGACTACGGCGACGGCGCAGCGAAGGTCGTGCGCTGAGCGCTCGCAGGCAGCCGGCGAGCGGCCCGATAGCGTCGACCCCCGTGCGACGTGCGGGCGCGGCGCCGGTGACGGTCGCGTACTACTCGATGGAGATCGCGCTCGACGATCGGTTGCCGACCTTCAGCGGCGGGCTCGGCGTGCTCGCCGGCGACCACGTGCGGGCAGCGGCCGACCGGGGCCTCCCGCTCACCGCGGTGACGCTCTTGTACAAGCACGGGTTCTTCGTGCAATCGATCGCCGACGGAGAGCAGCGCGACGTGCCCGTCGAATGGTCGCCGGCGACGCAGCTCGAGGAGCTTCCGGTGCGCGCCGCCGTCGTCGTGGCGGGGCGCCGCGTCGAGCTGCGCGTCTGGCGGGCGGTCGTCGAAGGGGTCGACGGGCGCGCCGTGCCGGTGCACTTCCTCGACACCGACGTGCAGGAGAACGCGCCGGAGGACCGGAGGATCGGCGACCGCCTCTACACGAGCGACCGCTTCGACCGCCTGCGCCAGGAGGCGGTGCTCGGGCTCGGCGGCCCGCTCGTGCTCGACGCCCTGGGCTACCAGGGCATCCAGGTCCATCACCTGAACGAGGGGCACGGCGCCCTCGTGCCCGTCGCGCTGCTCGCACGGCGCGCGGCGGGTTTCGACCCGTCCGGGGCGCTGTCCGCAGGACTCGTCGGGGGGCTCGCCGGAGCAGGGGAGGCAGACCTCGAGGCGGTGCGCTCCATGTGCGTGTTCACGACGCACACTCCGGTCCCTGCCGGCCACGACCGCTTCGCGCCAGAGATCGCGCAGGCGGTCCTTGGCAAACCGGTGCTCGACGCGCTGGCCCAGCTCCGCTGCCTCGAGGCCGACGGCACGTTGAACATGACCATCCTCGGGATGCGCTGCTCGGGCTTCGTGAACGGCGTCTCGCTGCGACACCGCGAGGTGACGCGCCGCATGTTCCCCTCCCAGAGGGTCGAGGCGGTGACCAACGGCGTGCACAGCGCGACGTGGGCTGCACCTGCGACCGCAGCCCTGTTCGACCGGCACCTGCCGGGGTGGCGCCAGGACAGCCAGCAGCTCCGCTACGCACTGGACCTGCCGATCGCGGGCCTGCAGGCGGCGCACGAGCAGAGCAAGAAGGCGCTGTGCGCCGAGGTGCGCCGGCGCGCCGGCGTGGCGCTGCGGCCGGACGTGCTCACCATCGGGATCGCACGCCGCTTCGCCGCGTACAAGCGCAACGACCTCGTGCTCTCGGACCTCGACCGGCTCGCCGCGATCGCCAGGAGCGCCCCGCTGCAGATCGTCTTCGCCGGCAAGGCGCACCCTGACGACGGGGAGGCGAAGGCGATGATCGAGCACGTGGTGTCGGCGGCCCGCACGCGCCGTAGTGGCGTCAAGATCGCCTTCGTCGAGAACTACGGGATGCAGCTCGGCCGCCTGCTGTGCGCGGGGAGCGACGTCTGGCTCAACACGCCGGCCCCACCCAACGAGGCCTCTGGCACGAGCGGCATGAAGGCGGCGCTGAACGGGGTGCCGAGCTTGAGCGTCCTCGACGGCTGGTGGCTCGAGGGGTGGATCGAAGGCGTCACGGGGTGGGCGATCGGGACGCCTGCTGACGGCCCCACAGAGGCCACGGGCGGCGAAGGAGAGAGACCTGGGACAGGCGACGCAGGCGGTGCACGTGACGCCGACCTGCTGTACCGGGCGCTCCAAGAGGTGGTCGCTCCCGCCTACTACGAGGAGCGCGACGCGTTCGCGGTGATGGGGCGCCACGCGATCTCGCTCAACGCCTCCTTCTTCTCGGCGCACCGGATGGTCGACGAGTACGCCCGGCGCGCCTACTGGCCGGCGTGCGGCGCCTGAGCCCGCCGCCGGCTCGTGGAGGACATCGTGGCAGAGGACATCGTGGCAGAGGACATGGGGGAAGAGGACACGGCGGAAGGCCGGGGAGCCCAGGCGGGAGGCGGCACGGCGGAAGGCCGGGGGAGGGACGCCCTGGAGCGGGAAAAGCGCGCCGCTGCGCATGCCGCGGCGGGGCTGGTCGAAGACGGAATGGCGGTCGGTCTTGGGACCGGCAGCACGGTCGGGCACCTCCTGCCGGCGCTCGCTGCCCGCGGCCTGGACCTGCGCTGCGTGGCGACCTCGCCGCGCACCGAGACCCTGGCGCGCGAGGCCGGCCTGCGGATCGAGCGGTTCTCCAGGATCGCGCGTCTGGACATCGCGATCGACGGCGCCGACCAGGTCGAGCCGGGCGGGTGGCTCGTGAAGGGAGGGGGCGCGGCCCACACCCGCGAGAAGCTCGTGGCTGCCGCCGCCGACCGCTTCGTCGTGATCGTGGACTCGACGAAGCTGGTGCCCGTTCTGCGCCCGCCGGTGCCCTTGGAGCTGCTCTCCTTCGGGCTCGCGTCGACCCTCCGCCGGCTTCAGGCGATCGGCCCGGTGCGGCGACGCGACGTTCCCCGGAGCCCTGACGGCGGGGTGATCTGCGACTACCTCGGTCCGGTCGGCGACCCGCTCCGGCTCGCAGAGGCGCTTCGTGACGTGCCAGGGCTGGTCGAGCACGGCCTCTTCCCCCCGGAGCTCGTCGCAGAGCTCGTGGTGGGCCGGGGGAGCCGGGCAGAGCGACTGCGCCCCGGCGGCGCCAGTTGGTAGGGAAGGGGCGGCCGACGGCTCGGTCGGGCGGGTCAGCTGCTACCCGGCGCCGCGGCACGGTCGGCCATGACCATCGAGGATGCCGCTTCCACCCGCCCTGCGGGGATGGCGGGGTCCGCGGCGAGCAGCTTCGTGAGCGCCGTGCGCTTGTCCTCGCCGGTCACGAGCCACAGCAGCTGGCGGGCCCGCCGGATGCCGGGGTAGGTGAGCGTCATACGGCGCCGTCCCTCGTAGGGCCCGGAGGTGAGCGCCACCGGGCGGTCCTCGACGTCGAGCACGGGATCTCCCGGCACGAGGGACGCGGTGTGCCCGTCGGGGCCGATCCCGAGGTGCACCACGTGGAGCTCGACCGGCAGGGCGGCGCCGTAGCGGACGGCTGCGGCGCCGAGGTCCGCCTCGTCGACGGGCATCGGGCGTACCCGGTCCGCGTGGGCGCCCAGCGCCGCCTGGAGGTGCGCGAGGTTCCGCTCGGGGTCGTTGCGGGGCGCGACGCGCTCGTCCACCTGCCAGACGACGGTGCGCTCCCAGGGGACGTCCAGCGTCGTGAGGACCTCGAACATCCGCCACGGGGAGCGCCCGCCGCTCAGCGCGAGATGGAACGTCCCGTCGCGCTCCACCGCCTCGAGCGCGCGGTCGGCGACGAAGCGCGCCGCAGCGGCCGACAGCGCGTCGAGATCGTCGAAGACGATCAGCTCGTGCTGCACCGGGCCGACGAGGTCCTACGAAGCACTCGGGGTCGAGGGCTTCTCGGCGTGCCCGCCGAACTCGCTGCGCATGGCCGAGAGCAGCTTCCCCGTGAGCTCGCCGAGCCCTCGCGACTCGAAGCGCTCGAACAGCGAGGCGGTGATCACCGGCGCGGGGACGCCCTCGTCGACGGCGGCGAGCACCGTCCAGCGGCCTTCGCCGGAGTCCGACACGCGGCCGGCGAACCGCGCGAGCTGCGCTGTCCGGGCGAGCGCGTCGGCCACGAGGTCGACGAGCCACGACCCGACGACCGATCCCCGCCGCCACAGCTCCGCCACCTCGGCGATGTCGATGGAGTACCGGTAGGCCTCGGGGTCCCGCAGCGGCGTCGTCTCCGCGTCGCTCTCCTGGGGTCGGGTCCCCGCATCGGCGTGCCCGATGATGCTCAGGCCCTCGGCGATCGCCGCCATCATGCCGTACTCCACGCCGTTGTGGACCATCTTCACGAAGTGGCCGGCACCGCTCGGTCCGCAGTGCAGGTAGCCCTCCGGTGCCGTCCCGTCGCTGCGGGTCCTGCCAGGGGTCGGCGGCGCGCTCGCTCGGCCGGGAGCGATGGT
>JAJYYT010000053.1 GCA_021800645.1 Actinomycetes bacterium | reverse complement strand
ACCCAGGCCCACCCCGAGTTCAAGAGCCGCCCGGACCGGCCGCACCCGCTCTTCCGCGCGCTCGTCGGTGCGGCCCTCGAGCGCGCGGAGGGCCGCGAGCCGCGCCTCATCGACATCGGCGATCTCGACTCCGTCGCCTGAGCGGTGACGCCGTTGTCCGAGGGAGAGCCGCTCGAGGCGGAGTCGCTCGAGGCGATGCCGTCCGAGGGGGAGCCATCCGAGGCGGACCCGCTGCAGGGCTTCCGCCGCCTGGGCGGGCGGCCCCGGTTCGAGGGGCGGCTCTTTGCGGTCGAGACGGTCGCGTACGCGGACCCCGACGGCCACGAGATCACCCGCGACGTCGTGCGCCACCCCGGCGCGGTCTCGGTGGTCGCCGCCCACGGCGACGGCACGGTCACGCTCGTCCGACAGGTGCGCGTCGCTGTCGCCGCCGCGGTCCTCGAGGCGCCCGCGGGCACCCGCGATGTCGACGGAGAGCCGCCTGAGGTCACCGCGCGGCGCGAGCTCGAAGAGGAGGCAGGGCTCCGCGCGGCGCGCCTCGAGCGGCTCGGGTCGGTCTACAACTCGCCGGGCTACACCGACCAGCGCACGATCCTGTACCTCGCGACCGACCTGACGCCCGGCGAGACGCAACCCTCGGGAGCCGAGGAGCGCTGGATGACCACCGAGCGGATCGCGCTCTGCGACGTGGAGCGGCTCGTCGCCGATGGGCGCCTCCTCGACGCGACCACGATCGCGGGGCTCCTCCTCGCCAGGCACGCGCTCGGTCACGGGAAGCCCGTCCAGGAAGGCTCCGCGGTGAGCGTGCAAGAGGCTCCGCGGTGAGCGTGCAAGAGGTTCCGCGGTGAGCGTGCTCGGCGCTCCGCTCAGCGCGGCGTCAGAGGAGTTCCTGTCCTGGCTGGTGGTCGAGCGTGGCCGCGCCGCCAACACGGTCACCTCCTACCGGCGGGACCTCGTGCGCTACGAGGCGGCGCTCGCTGCCTGGGGCCGCACCCCGCTCGACGCCGCGCCCGGCGACCTCGAGCGCTACGTCGCGGGCCTCCGGGCGGGCGGGCGCAGCCCGGCGTCGGTCGCGCGGGCAGTGTCGACGCTCCGCGGCCTTCACCGCTTCCTCCTCGACGAGGGCACGGCGGAGACGGATCCGACCGAGTCGCTCGAGGCCGGCCGGCTGCCCGTGCGCCTGCCCAAGGCGCTCCCCGAAGCCGACGTCGCGCGCGTCCTGGAGGGGGTCTCGGGCGACGACGCGACCTCGCGGCGCGACCGCGCGCTGCTCGAGCTCCTCTACGGCACCGGGGCACGCGTGTCGGAGGCCGTCGGGCTGAACCTCACCGACCTTGCGGGCGACGAGGGGCTGGTCCGGCTCTACGGCAAGGGCTCGAAGGAGCGGCTGGTGCCGCTCGGGCGCCACGCCGCGCAGGCGCTCACCCGGTGGCTCGAGCCGGGAGGCCGGGACGTCTTCTCCCCGGCGCGCTGGCGCCGCAAGGGCGACGCCGAGGCGGTCTTCTTGAACACGCGGGGGAGCAGGCTGTCGCGCCAGGGCGCGTTTGGGGTGGTCCGCCAGCGGGGTGCGGCGGCCGGGGTCGTGCTCGCCCCGCACGCGCTGCGCCACTCGTGCGCGACCCATCTCCTGGCCCACGGAGCGGACGTCCGGGTGGTCCAAGAGCTGCTCGGCCACGCGTCGGTGACCACGACCCAGCTGTACACGAAGGTGACGAGTGACCACCTGCGTGCCGCCTACGAAGCCGCCCACCCTCGGGCTCGCTTGCCGGCCGGCACGAGGGCGGCGGGGTAGGTCGGGGCAGGTCGGGGCACCGGAGGCGCACCGGAGGGGCTCGGGTTCGCAGGGGCCGGGGGCGCGCGGGGGCTCGGCTTCGCCGGGGGCACCCGTGCGGGTCGCGACCGAACGGGTCGCACCCGAGCGGCGAGAAGTTGGGGGGCCGGGGGTCCTGGCGCGCCCATCGACGTCTAGGCTCTGCGCGTATGGCCAGTGACGCGCCCGTGGACGCTGACGTCGACTACCGCGCGCTCCTCGAAGCCGAGCGGGCCGAGCTCCGCGCCAAGCTTGCCGAGCTGGGCTTCGGTGAGGAAGGGGGCCTCAAGTATGACGCCAACTTCGCCGACACGAGCCAGGTGACCGCCGAGCGAGGAGAGGCCGAGGCCCTCGCCGGACAGCTCCGGGAGGCGCTCAGCGAAGTGGAGGCCGCGATCGACCGCCTCGAGAAGGGCACCTACGGCCGTTGCGAGCGGTGCGGCCAGCCGATCTCCCCTTCGCGCCTCGAGGCGAAGCCGGCGGCACGCCGTTGCATCGCCTGCGCATCGAAGCCGTAGACCGGTGAGCGCCGAGCCGCCCGCGGCGCGCGACGACCCGCCCGCGCGGCGCACAGACGCGCCTCACCAGCCCCCTCCGGCTGCGTACCCGCCTCCCGCGTACCCGCCGCCTGCGGGCTACCCGGCCGCCGCGTACCCGCCGCCTGGCTACTCGCCGCAGGGCTACCCGCCCTCGGAGTACCCGCCGCCCGCGTACCCGCCGCACGCCTACCCGCCGCCGGGGTACCCGCCGCCGGGGTACCCGCCGCCGGGATATCCGCCCAACGGCCAGCCGCCTGACGGCGCCGTGCGAGGGGAGGGCTCGGGGGACGGGGGGCCCGGCGGCCCGCGCCAGCACGCGTACCGGACACCGTACGGACCGCGGCCTCCCTCAGGCGGAGACGGACCGCCGCGCACCGGGCGTTCGGGGCAGCGCTCGCTCGTCTGGCTGATCGTCGTGATCGCGATAGTCGCGATCCTCGTGCGCAGCCACCGCGTCTCGACGACAGAGATCATCCTCTTCTGCGTGCTGATCCCCTCGGTCATCCTCCACGAGGTCTCCCACGGGGTGGTGGCCCTGTGGTGCGGGGACGACACGGCGAAGCGGGCGGGCCGGATCACGCTCAATCCGCTCCGCCACATCACAGTGTTCGGCACGATCATCGTGCCGATCATCACGGTGCTCGCCGGCGTGGGCTACTTCGGATGGGCGAAGCCGGTGCCGGTGAACGTGAACAAGCTCCGCAGCCCGCGCAACCAGGGCGTGCTGGTCGCGCTGGCCGGGCCGCTCACCAACATCGTGCTCGCGGCGATCTTCGGCGCCGCCTTCTACCTTCTGTTCGCGGTGGGCCACAGCGGGCCGGTGGCCACATCGCTGGGCGCGCGCATCCTCTTCTACGCGGGGTTCATCAACTTGTGGGTCGCGTGCTTCAACTTGATCCCGGTGCCGCCGCTGGATGGCTCCGCCGTGATCGAGCGGCTCCTGCCGAGGTCCTGGTGGCCTGGGTACCTGCGGATCCGTCCCTACGGGATGATCCTGATCATCGGTGCGTTGATCCTCATGTCCTTCGCCCACGCGAGCCCGATCCAGCGCGTGGTGACAGACCTCGTCACATGGTGGGCGCACGTGGTGCACGCGGTCTGACCAGCGATCCCGGCCGGGCGTCCACCCGTCCGGGCGAGGCAGGATAGCTTTCGTCCATGGTGATGAGCGAGGAGGGGCCGGAGCGCTTCCCCGCTCCCGCAGATCCTCGCCGCCGCGGCTCGGGCACGGCGTCGGCCGACGGCACCCCCCTCAGCAGCGGCGCGGAGGCGATCTTGCGGCCCGTCCGCGGAGGGAACGCGTACGAAGAGACCGTCGAGCGCCTGCTCGCAGCTGTCAAGCTCGGCCTCGTCGGCCACGGTCAGCGGCTCCCCAGTGAACGGGAGATGGCGGCAAAGCTGGCGGTCAGCCGGATGACCCTTCGTGAAGCGATCCGCTCGCTACGCGAGGCCGGCTACGTCGAGTCGCGTCACGGCCGGCTGGGCGGGACGTTCGTGACCTATCGCCCGAGCGAGCTGTCCGAGAGCAGGGCGAGGAAGCCGAGGAAGGTCAGCCGTGAGGAGCTGACCGACGTCCTGTCGCTCAGGGCGGCCATCGAACTGGGGGCTGTCGCGGTCGCCGCGAGCCGCCGCCCGACCAAAGCCGAACAGGCGCACCTGGAGAGGTGCCTTGAAGACGCGTCGAACGCAGGTGCCGCCGCCTATCGGCGGGAGGACTCGCGTCTGCACCTGGCGCTCGTCGAGATGACCGGCTCACCGTCGCTCGTTGCGGCGGCGGCGGATGCTCGCATGCGGCTGAACGACCTCCTCGACGAGATCCCGATCCTCGACGCGAACCTCGCCCACTCCAACGAGCAGCACGCCCGCATCGTGCGAGCCGTCCTTCGCCGGACCCCCGAGGCAGCGCGCCGCGCGATGGCAGAGCACCTGCAAGGAACCGCTGCGCTCCTCCGCGGCTTCCTCGGCTGATCGACGCGGCGCGCCCGAGGCGCACGTCAGGCACTCAGGAGCCCGCGAGGACCTTGCGTGGCCCGAGAGGATTTTGCTTGACACGCGAACACCGCGCTCTCATAATGCAGCGAACGGGCTGAAGTTGGCCCTTTTCTTCCGGGGGGCTCGTGGGGGCGGGGAAGAGGAGGGCTTTCGCCTGCCGCGTGACCGAGGAGCAGAGTGGCCAGGAGGGGGTCGATGGCCGTGAACCGCGTGCTTCGAAGAGGTGGCAAGCCTGCAGCGCTGGGCTCGGACCTCGAGACTCTCCACGAGCTGGGCTACGCCCAGCGCCTGCTGCGGGAGATGGGAGGGTTCTCGAACTTCGCGATCTCGTTCACGATCATCTCGATCCTTGCGGGGACGCTTACCCTCTACGGCTACGGGATGACCACGGGCGGCCCAGTCGACATCACCATCGGGTGGGTGATCGTGGCGGTCTTCGTCACGATCATCGGGCTGTCGATGGCTGAGATCTGCTCGGTCTACCCCACTGCAGGAGGCCTCTACTACTGGAGCGCCAAGCTCGCCCCGCCATCCCAGCGCGCGGGGTGGAGCTGGATGGTCGGTTGGTTCGACGTCATGGGAGAGGTCGGCGTCACCGCGGGCATCGACTTCGGGCTCGCGTTCTTCCTCACTGCGTTGCTGAACCTGCTCTTCGGCTATCCGACCTCACCGCCGTGGGTCATCCTCATCTACGGGATCATCCTGTTCATCCACGGCATGCTCAACACGTTCGGCGTGAGGCTCGTTGCCTTCTTGAACGACCTCTCCGTGTGGTGGCACGTGGTGACGGTCTTCCTCATGGTGGGCATCCTGTTCGCCATCCCCCAGCATCACGAGTCGATCGGCTTCGTCTTCACGAAGTTCGTCAACCAGACGGGGTGGCACGCCAGCTGGTACGTGTTCCTGCTCGGGTTGCTCCTCGCCCAGTACACCTTCACCGGGTACCACGCGTCGATCCACATGACCGAAGAGACGCGCAACTCCCGTACGGCGCCGTCGTGGGGCATCGTGATGTCGATCCTCATCTCCTTCGTGCTGGGGTGGATCCTGCTCATCACGGTCACCTCGGCCATCCAGCCTCACACGTACCAGAGCGCGATCACGAGCTCCACGGGCGTGCCGCCCGTCCAGATCTGGATCGACGCCGTCGGGCGGCACATCGGGGAGCTGCTCTTGTTCCTGGTGATCGGCGCGCAGTTCTACTGCGGCATGGCGTCGGTCACCTCGAACTCCCGGATGATCTTCGCCTTCTCGAGGGACGGGGCGGTTCCCGGGTCGCGCCTGTGGCGGCAGATCAACCCTCGTACCCGCACCCCGACGAACTCGTGCTGGCTCGCGGCCGGCGCCGCGTTCGTGCTCGGCCTCCCCTATCTCGTGAGCTCGACCGCTTACGCCGCAGTCACGTCGATCGCAGTGATCGGGCTCTACATCGCCTACGTCACGCCGGTGCTGCTGCGTCGCCTGCAAGGGAAGCGCTTCAAGACGAGCGTCTGGCACCTTGGCCGCTGGAGCGCCCCTCTCGGGTGGATCGCGGTCGTGTGGACCGCCTTCATCACGGTGCTGTTCTGCCTGCCGACTGTGTACCCGGTGACCTTCGGCACGTTCAACTACTCGGTCGTCGCGGTCGCCGTCGTCTTGTTCGGCGCCGGGGGCTGGTACCTCCTTTCTGCGAAGAAGTGGTTCCACGGGCCCCAGATCGAAGGGAACCCCGAAGAGCTGAGGCGGATCGAGCTCGAGCTGGGCGGCCCGGTGCCGGTCGAAGGCCTTCCCGAAGAGGCTCCCGCCGGCGAGCCCGCATGACCGGCAAGGCCGGACGAGCATGACCCAAGACCGCGAGCACGCGCTGGAGGAGCTGCGTGCGGCAGCACAGCGCGGCACCGTCGACACCGTCCTCGTCGTGATCACCGACATGCAGGGACGGCTCCAAGGGAAGCGAATGGACGTGCGCTTCTTCGTGGACGAGGTGGCGCGCCACGCCACGGAGGGGTGCAGCTACCTGCTCGCGGTCGACGTCGACATGAACACGGTGGGCGGGTACGCGATCTCGTCTTGGGAGACCGGCTACGGCGACCTCGTGATGCGCCCGGACCTCTCGACGCTCCGTCCAGTGCCCTGGCACGAGCGGACCGTGCTCTGCCACGCCGACGTGGAGTGGGAGAACGGCTCCCCGGTCGAGGAGTCGCCGCGTGCGATCCTCAAGCGCCAGGTGGCGAGGCTCGCAGAGCGCGGATGGACGGGGCTCGCGGGCACCGAGCTCGAGTTCATCGTCTTCGAGGACCGCTACGAGGACGCGTGGCGCCGCGGCTACCGAGACATGACGCCCGCCAACAGCTACAACGTCGACTACTCGATCCTCGGCACCTCGAGGATCGAGCCTTTGCTCGGCCGCATTCGGCGTGAGATGCGCGACGCGGGAATGGCGGTCGAATCGGTGAAGGGCGAATGCAACCTGGGCCAGCACGAGATCGCCTTCCGCTATGCAGACCTCCTCTCCAAGGCCGACGAGCACGTGGTCTACAAGACCGGTGCCAAGGAGATCGCCGCCCAGGAAGGCAAGTCGCTCACGTTCATGGCGAAATTCAACGAACGTGAGGGCAACAGCTGCCACGTCCACCTCTCGCTTCGCGACGCACGGGACGTCCCGATCTTCGCAGGTGAGCTCGAGCACGGCACCTCCGAGGTCCTCGGCTGGTGGCTCGCGGGCATGCTGGCGAGCCTTCCGGAGCTGACCCTGCTCGTCGCGCCGAACGTCAACAGCTACAAGCGCTTCGCTGAGGGCTCCTTCGCCCCGACGGCGGTGGCGTGGGGGAGGGACAATCGAACCTGTGCCTTCCGGCTGGTCGGGCACGGACCCTCGCTCAGGGCCGAGTGCCGGGTCCCCGGTGGCGACGTCAACCCGTACCTTGCGCTCGCGGCGCTCGTCGTCGGGGGTCTGCACGGCGTGGAGAACCGCCTGCCCCTCGAAGAAGAGCTCCGCGGCAACGCGTACGCGAGCGACAAGCCGAGGATCCCGGCGACGCTCCGGGACGCGGCGGAGCTCTTCGGCCGGAGCCTCGTCGCCCGCAAGGCGTTCGGGGATGCGGTGGTGGAGCACTACACCCAGATGGCTCGCGTTGAGCTTGCCGCGTTCGACGCCGCGGTGACCGACTGGGAGCGCTACCGGGGCTTCGAGCGGCTGTGACCCGGTGGTGACCCACGACGTCGTCAGCCCGGTCGACGAGACCGTCATCGCCTCGGTGCCCTCGGCGACACAAGATGCGGTCGACGACGCCATCGAGCGGGCGTCGAGAGCACATGGCGCATGGGCCGCCGTCGCGCCGGGGGACCGCGCGCGCCTGCTCCGGCGCGCGGCGGAGGCGGTCGACTCCGCGAGGGAAGAGCTTGCTGCGCTCGAGGTGCGCAATTCAGGCCACACCATTGCTAACGCCCGCTGGGAGGCCGGGAACGTCCGCGACGTCCTCGCCTACTACGCGGGCGCCCCCGAACGACACTCGGGCCGGCAGATCCCGGTCCCTGGGGGCGTGGACTTCACCTTCTACGAGCCCCTCGGGGTCGTTGGGGTCATCGTGCCGTGGAACTTCCCCATGCCGATCGCGTCCTGGGGCTTCGCGCCGGCGCTCGCGGCCGGCAACTGCGTCGTCTTGAAGCCCGCCGAGCTCACCCCGCTCACCGCAGTGCGGATCGCCGAGCTCTGCCACGACGCGGGGATCCCACAGGACGTCTTCCAGGTGGTGACCGGGGCTGGCAGCACGGTCGGGTGGCGGTTCGTCACCCACGAGAAGGTCCGCAAGGTCTGCTTCACCGGCTCGACCGCGGTGGGGAAGCAGATCATGGCCGGGTGCGCCGAGCAGGTGAAGCGGGTGACGCTCGAGCTCGGAGGCAAGAGCGCCAACATCGTCTTCTCCGACGCGGACCTCGAGCGCGCCGCCGCGAGCGCGCCGACGTCGATCTTCGACAACGCGGGCCAGGACTGCTGCGCCCGATCACGCCTCCTCGTGGAGCGCTCCGTCTACGAGAGGTTCATGTCTCTCCTCGAGCCTGCGGTGCGCGCCTTCAAGGTGAAGGATCCGTCGGCGGAGGACGCCCAGATGGGGCCGTTGATCAGCGCCGAGCAACGCCGGGTCGTGTCGGGCTACGTCACGGGCTCTGCGAAGGTGGCCTTCCGCGGCAGCGCGCCCGAGGGTCCGGGTTACTGGTTCCCCCCGACCGTGCTCGCCCCGGTGTCACCCGATGACCGCGTCGCACGCGAGGAGATCTTCGGGCCCGTGCTCTCCGTGATCCCCTTCGAGGACGAAGCGGACGCGGTGCGGATCGCCAACGACACGGTCTACGGGCTCTCGGGCTCCATCTGGACCAACGACGTCTCGAGAGCGCTCCGAGTGGCGAGAGGCGTCGAGTCGGGGACGCTGTCGGTGAACTCGCACTCCTCGGTGCGCTACTGGACTCCCTTCGGGGGCTTCAAGCAGTCGGGGCTCGGACGTGAGCTCGGTCCCGACGCGCTGTCAGGGTTCAGCGAGGTGAAGAACGTGTTCATCGCGACCGAAAGGTGAGTGCCCGATGCAAACAGGTGGGTCGACAAGAGCCGGCGCGCGGTCGGGAGGCGGGCGGCTCGACGGAAAGGTCGCGGTGGTCACGGGCGCGGCGAGCGGGATCGGGCGGGCCTCCGCGCGGCGCTTCTCCGCTGAGGGCGCGCGCGTCGTCGTCGCGGATCTCGACGAGCGCGCGGGCAAGGCGGTGGCCGACGAGATCGGCGGGCTCTTCGTCAGAGCGGACGTGACGAGCCGAGAGGACGTCGAGAAGATGTACGACACCGCGATCGGCACGCTCGGCCGGCTCGACGTGTGCTTCAACAACGCCGGCATCTCTCCTCCCCAAGACGACTCGATCCTCACGACCGACCTCGACACGTGGCGGCGGGTCCAGGAGGTGAACCTCACGAGCGTCTTCCTGTGCTGCCAGGCCGGGATCGCCCGGATGCTGGAGCACGGCGGGGGGAGCATCATCAACACCGCGTCCTTCGTCGCGCTCCTGGGCGCGGCGACGTCGCAGATCTCCTACACCGCCTCGAAGGGTGGTGTGCTCTCGCTCTCCCGTGAGCTGGGCGTCCAATTCGCCCGCCGAGGCATCCGGGTGAACGCGCTCTGCCCCGGTCCCGTCAACACGCCGCTCCTTCAGGAGCTGTTCGCAAAGGACCCCGAGCGTGCGGCACGCAGGCTCGTGCACGTGCCGATGGGCAGGTTCGGCGAGCCGGAGGAGATCGCCGCGGCCGCCGCGTTCTTGGCGTCGGACGACGCGTCGTTCATCACTGCGTCAACGTTCATCGTGGACGGGGGCATCCACGCCGCCTACGTGACGCCGCTCGACGGGGAGTGACGCGCGCTCGTTCCCGCCTTCTTCGCCGGACACGACCTCAGCCGAGCAGCCCGACCGCCTCTGCAGCGCTCGCGTAGGTCACCGACGCGATCTCGTGGGCCCGCGCGGCGCCGGACCTCAAGACCGCATGGACCGTCGCGGGGTCCGCGCGGAGCTCGCGGGCGCGCTCGCGCACGGGCCGGAGCATCTCTGCGAGCGCTTCTGCGAGGTCGCGCTTCAAGTCCGCGTAGCGCGT
>JAJYYT010000052.1 GCA_021800645.1 Actinomycetes bacterium | reverse complement strand
GGGCACGACATGCAGCCCTCGCGCGTCCATGCGTGCGCTTCTTTGAGCGGGACCTCGTGGTAGGAGCCATCGCGCATCCACACCTGGAAGACGCCTTTGATGTTCATCTTCGCGATGTCCTCGCGCCGCAGTCCGTAGCGCGCCTCGAAGAGCTCCGGGAAGATCGCGTCGTCGAAGGTCTTCGAGCACATGAGGCCGATCGACAGCGTGAAGCGGCGGGCGACCTTGCCGGCCTTGCGCGCCGCCATCATCGCGGGCGCCGAGGCCTGGCAGCCCATGCCGACGAGGCCGATCCGCTCGCTTCCCCCCTCCACGGCCTCGCGGTACGCCATCGGGTTGGCCGAGTAGGTGTAGCGGGACCCCGCGGTCGCGAGCACCCCGGCGCGATCTCGGACGACGGCGGGCACCGCCTTCCAGCTGGTGCCGTCGCCCTCGAGCGCCGAGACCAGCGCCGCGTCGATGACGTCGTGCTCGAGCGCCCACACGAGGATCGCGGAGACGAGCCCGCCGTCCTGGCCGGCCTGGTGCAGCTCGGGGTCGGTGGCGCGGGCGAGCACCACGCTCGCAGCGACGCCCGCGACCTCCGAGTCGGTGCGCGCCCGGCCGAAGAGATGCTGGTCGATCTCGGGCTCCCACTCCCGAAAGCGCGGGCACGCCCTCGTGCACAGCGTGCAGCCCCGGTCGCCGTGGGTGCAGCCCTCCGCCCCGCCTGTCGCCTCGACGTGGAAGGGCCGGTACGTCGAGTCGTCGTCGTAGCCGAGCACGTCGTAGGGGCATGCGACGACGCACGCCGAGCAGCCCGTGCAGAGACCCGACGTCACGACCTCTCGGAACAGGTGGGTCCAGTGCGGCTTCTCAGGTGGCACGCCCCAAACGATAGGCGCAGCCGAGGGGCCGGGGCGGACGGGGCCCCCCCGACCGAACAGGTCAGGCCCCGAGCGACTCGAGCACCTTCGCCGCGTGCCCGTCGGCCCTGACGTTGTACCAGGCGCGGACGACCTTGCCGTCGCCGTCCACGACGAACGTCGAACGGATCGTGCCGACCGTCTTCTTCCCGTACATCGTCTTCTCGCCCCACGCGCCGTAGGCCTCCATCACCTCGTGCGCAGGGTCCGAGAGGAGCGGGAAGGCGAGGCCGTACTTCTCGCGGAACCGCACGTGCGTCGCCGCGGAGTCCGGGGAGATGCCCACGACCTTGGCGCCCGAGCGCTGGAACGCGGACAGGTTCTCGTTGAACTGGCACGCCTCCTTGGTGCAGCCGGGCGTGTCGTCCGCCGGATAGAAGTAGACGATCACCGTCGAGCCCGCGAAGTCCCGCAGGGAGACGGGGTTGCCGTCTTGGTCGGGAATCGTGAAGTTCGGTGCGAGGTCACCTGCAGCCAGACGCGCCATGGGCCGCAGCATCGCACATCGAGAACTGCCCGCGTGGACCGATCGGGGCCCGCGTGGACCGATCGGTGCCGAATGCGCTGATCCCGGGCGTATTGCTGGTAAGTTGCAGAAGACGGCAGCGGATGACGGCGACGTGATCCGGTCGTCCGGGCCCTTCTCCCTTCACGTTGGACGGCGCGGGCCCCGCCAAGGTGAGAGAGCAGGAATGACGACCGACATCTATGAGACCGTAGGGACGTTTGAGTCCCTCGGTGTCGCCCATCTTCTGGTCAAGGAGCTGGCCGACCAGGGGATCACCACCCCCTTCCCCATCCAGGCGCTGACGATCGCAGACGGGCTCGCCGGCAGGGACGTCTGCGGGAAGGCGAAGACCGGATCGGGCAAGACCCTTGCCTTCGGGCTCCCCTTGTTGCAGCGCACGGCCGAACGGCTCGAGGAAGCCGGCCGCACGCGCCCTCCCGGGCGACCCGCGCGCCCTCGAGCGCTCGTGCTCCTGCCGACGCGTGAGCTCGCCGTCCAAGTGCACGACGTGCTGGCGCCGCTCGCCAAGGCCGTCGGGCTCCGCGTGGCGGCCATCTACGGCGGTGCGGACGCGGACCGGCAAGTCGCGAGGCTGCGCAACGGCGTCGACGTCGTCATCGCGACCCCCGGGAGGCTCATCGACATGGGGGAGCGCAAAGAGCTCTCGGTCGCCGACGTCGAGGGCCTGGTGCTCGACGAGGCAGACCGGATGGCCGACATGGGCTTCATGCCCCAGGTCGAGTGGGTGCTGCGGCGGCTCGAGCGACCGCACCAGACGCTGCTCTTCTCGGCGACGCTCGACGGCGCGGTCGACCGGCTCGTGCACCGCTACCTGCGAGAGCCCGTCTTCCACGAGGTGGCCTCGGAGACCCAGACCGTCTCGGCCATGGTCCACCGGTTCTTGCAGGTCCATCAGATGGACAAGGTGCGCGTCGCGGCGGCGATCGCCAGGGCGCACGACAAGACGCTGGTCTTCGTCCGGACCAAGCGCGGCGCCGATCGTCTGGTCCAGCACCTCGGCGACGAGCGAGTCCGCGCCGCGGCGATCCACGGCGACCTGCGACAGGTGAACCGCGAGCGTGCGCTGGCCGACTTCGCGTCCGGCAAGCTCCCCGTCTTGGTGGCGACCGACGTCGCGGCACGCGGCCTGGACATCGACGGCGTCGACGTCGTCGTCCACTACGACCCGCCGGAGGACCACAAGGCGTACCTCCATCGCTCGGGGAGGACGGCACGCGCGGGCTCTGCGGGCGTGGTCGTCACCTTGGTGCTGTGGAACCAGGTGATCGAAGCCGAGGTGATCCAGCGCCGGCTCGGGCTGCGGGTGCCGATCATCGAGATCTTCTCGAACGATCCCCGTCTGAAGGACCTGACCGGATGGGAGCCCAGCGACGAGGAGGCCGTCGTCTGACCGAGCGGTGGGCCGGGCGCGACGGGCTGCAGCGAGCCCTCGTCGTCGCCGCCCATCCCGACGACGTCGACTTCGGCGCTGCGGGCACCGTCGCCGTGTGGACGGACTCGGGTGTCGAGGTCGCGTACTGCATCGTGACCGACGGCGACGCAGGCGGGAGCGACCGGTCGATGCCGCGTGCCGAGATGGGGAACCTCCGACGCGGCGAGCAGCGGGCGGCGGCGGCGCACGTGGGCGTCGGGCAGGTGACCTTCCTCGGCTATCCCGACGGGCGGGTGGAGCCGGGGCAGGCGCTCCGTGGTGACCTGACCCGGTTGGTGCGCACCTTCCGACCCCAGCTCGTCCTCGCCCCCTCCCCCGAGCGCTGGTGGGACCGCATCGCAGCCAGCCACCCCGACCACCTGGCCGTCGGCGAGGCCGCGACCTGCACGGTGTACCCCGACGCCCGCAACCCCTTCGCGCACCCCGAGCTGCTCGACGAAGGGCTCGAACCGCACACCGTCGAGGAGCTCTGGCTCATGGCGTCCCCGACCCCCAACCTGGTGGTCGAGGTCACCGCGGCATTCGACCGCAAGGCCGCCGCCCTTCGCTGCCACCGCAGCCAGATGCCGGACCCCGCCGGGGTCGTCGAGCGGGTCCGCGCCTCGGCAGCGGAGGCCGCGCGCGCTGCTGGCATGCCCAAGGGTGCGCTGGCCGAAGTGTTCCAGCGGGTCTCGACGCGCTGAGCGGGTCGAGACCAGGCGCGGGGCGAGCTGCCGCAGCGCCGCGTCAGCGGGCGAGCTGCCGCAGCGCCGCGTCAGCGGGCGAGCTGCCGCAGCACGTAGCGCAGGATCCCCCCGTGGCGGAGGTACTCGGCCTCCATGGGCGTGTCGATCCGCACCAGCGCGCTGAAGGTGGTCGTGGGTCCGCCGTCGGCGGTCGCGTGCACCTCGAGCTCTTGGGGGACCGTGCCCTCGCCGATGCCGCGGATCCCCTCGATCGAGAACTGCTCGCGGCCGGTCAGCCCGAGCGAGGAGACCGAGTCGCCAGGCCGGAACTGCAGGGGGAGGATGCCCATGCCGATCAGGTTGGAGCGGTGGATGCGCTCGTAGGTCTGCGCGATGACCGCCCGCACCCCGAGGAGGAGCGGTCCCTTGGCCGCCCAGTCACGGCTGGACCCCGAGCCGTACTCCTGGCCCGCGAGCACGACGAGCGGCACCCCTTCGGACCGGTACCGCTCCGCTGCCTCGAAGATCGACATCTGCTCCCCGTCCGGCAGATGCACGGTGACCCCGCCCTCGACGCCGGGCACGAGCTGGTTGCGCAGCCGGATGTTGGCGAAGGTCCCGCGCACCATCACCTCGTGGTTGCCGCGACGTGCGCCGTAGGAGTTGAAGTCCTTGCGCTCGACCCCGTGCGCGGCGAGGTAGCGGCCCGCAGGCGATGTGGCCTTGATCGATCCGGCAGGGGAGATGTGGTCGGTCGTCACGCTGTCGCCGAGCAGCGCGAGCACTCGTGCGCCCGAGACGTCGACGAGCGGCTCGGGCTCCATCGCCATGCCGTCGAAGTAGGGAGGATGCAGCACGTAGGTCGATCGGTCGTCCCACGCGAACGTCTCGCCCCCGGCGACCGCCATCGACTGCCAGCGCGCGTCGCCTTCGAAGACCGACGCGTAGCGCGTGCGGAACTCGTCGGAGCTGAGCGATGACCGGATCGTGTCGGCGATCTCGTGATCGGACGGCCACAGGTCCGAGAGCATCACCGGGTGGCCCTCGTGGTCGGTCCCGAGGGGGTCGAGGGTGAGGTCCACGTCCATCGTCCCGGCGATCGCGTAGGCCACGACGAGGGGCGGCGAGGCCAGGTAGTTCATCCGGACGTCGGGGTGGATCCGTCCCTCGAAGTTGCGATTGCCCGAGAGGACCGACACGACCGAGAGGTCACCGGCCTGCACCGCTTCGGACACGCCCGGGAGCAGCGGTCCCGAGTTGCCGATGCAGGTCGTGCAGCCGAAGCCGACGAGCCAGAACCCGAGCTTCTCCAGCGGCTCGAGGAGCCCGGCCCTCTCCAGGTAGTCCATGACCACCCTGGAGCCCGGCGCGAGCGAGGTCTTCACCCAGGGCTTGGAGGTGAGCCCGCGCTCGACCGCGTTCTTCGCCACGAGCCCGGCGGCGACGAGGACCTGGGGATTGGACGTGTTGGTGCAGCTGGTGATCGCCGCGATGACGACGTCGCCGTCGGTGAGCGGCCTCGGGGCCACCCCGGTCGCCGCCACCCCGGTCGCTGCCGCGCCGGCGCCAGGTGCGGGTGACACCGGGGCATGCCGCGGCGTCCTGCCGAGCGCGGCGCGGAACGCCTTCCCGGCGCCGGCGAGCGCCACGTGGTCCTGAGGGCGCGCCGGCCCTGCCAGGCTCGGCACGACGGTCGAGAGGTCGAGATCGACGTTCTCGGAGTAGGAGGGGTGCGGGGCGGCCGGATCGTGCCAGAGACCCTGCTCCTTCGCGTAGGCCTCGACCACGGCGAGGTGGCCTTCCTGCCGGCCGGTGAACCGGAGGTAGTCGAGCGTGGCCTGGTCCACCGGGAAGACGGTGCAGGTCGCGCCGTACTCCGGCGACATGTTGCCGATGGTGGCGCGGGTCTCGACCGGCAGGGAGGCGACGCCGGATCCGTACGCCTCCACAAACTTGCCGACCACCCCGTGGCGTCGCAGCAGTTCGGTGATCGTGAGGACGAGGTCGGTCGCGGTCGTCCCCTCGGGCAGCTCCCCGTGCAGGTGGAGGCCGACCACCGGCGGCAGCAGCATCGACAGCGGCTGGCCGAGCATCGCGGCTTCGGCCTCGATCCCGCCGACGCCCCATCCGAGCACGCCGAGACCGTTGACCATGGTGGTGTGGGAGTCCGTCCCGACGATCGTGTCGGGGAACGCGACGCCGTCGTCGGTCTCGAACACCACGCGTGCGAGGTACTCGAGGTTGACCTGGTGGCAGATGCCGGTGCCGGGGGGCACGACCTGGAACCGGTCGAAGGACTGCTGCGCCCACCGGAGGAGCTGATAGCGCTCGAGGTTCCGCTCGTACTCGATCTCGACGTTGTCGTCGAACGCGCGAGGACCGCCGGAGCGCTCCGCGATGACCGAGTGGTCGATGACCAGCTCGCATGGAACGAGCGGGTCGACGCGCGAGGGGTCGCCGCCGAGCGCACGCATCGCGTCTCGCATGGCGGCGAGGTCGACGACCGCGGGGACCCCGGTGAAGTCCTGCATCAGCACCCGTTCGGGGCTGAACGCGATCTCCTTGGGCTCGGCCGCGCCTCTTGCATCCCACCTCGCCGTCGTCTCGATGTCCGCGGCGGTCACCCTGGTCCCGTCCTCGTGGCGAAGCAGGTTCTCGAGGAGGATCTTCACGGTGTAGGGGAGCCGCTCCGAGCCGGTCACCGCGGAGAGGCGGAAGATTTCGAGGCGGCGGTCGCCGACGTCGAGAGAGGACCGGGCGCGGAAGCTGTCGGGGTGTGCCATGCGGTCATTCTGCCGCTGCGGCGATCCCGGCGTGCGGGGCGGATGCCTTGCTGCGGGGGTGCCGCCTTGCTACGAGGGGTGCAGCTCCCCGAGCTCGCGCCGTCCGTCCTGGTGGCGAGGGAATCCTCGGGGACACGTGCATCGGCACGCGCTGGTTGGGATGATGGTGCCGTGGGGCGAAGGGGGTCTGGTGCCGCATCGGTCCTTGCGACGGCGCTGTCCTGCGTGCTCGTCTCGGGGGGGCTCGCCGGCGCGGGGCTTGCCGGCGTGGGGCCTGCAGGTGCTGCTCCCCGGACGCAACACGCCGTGGGTCGGCCCGCGGCGACCGACGCCGCCTCGAAGCCCGGCGCGCCGACAGCGCCCCGGCTGCCGAGCCGTGCCATGCGTGCACGCGCCGCCAGGTCCTTCCGGATCTATCCAGGCGGCGGGATCTACGAGTACGGCGACGCGGCACAGGCTGTGCCGGACCCCTTGACGCTCGGCGCGCCAGCGGTCGCGATGGTCGCGGTGCCGGGCACAGCCGGCGCCGCCGGCTCGGGTGGGGCAAGCGCCTCGACACCGGGCTCGTCGCCGAGCTCCTCCACACCGGGCGGCTCGACGCCGGGCTCCTCCACACCGGGCGCCTCGACACCGGGCTCGTCGCCGGGCTCCTCCACACCGGGCGGCTCGACATCGGGCTCCCCGACAGGCCCGCCGACGTCGGGCGGTTACTGGGTCGCCGCTGCCGACGGCGAGGTCGCGGCGGTCGACGGCGCCCCCTACTTTGGCTCCGCAGCCGAGCTGCACCTGTACGCGCCGATCGTCGGCATGGCGGCCACCCCCGACGGCCACGGCTACTGGCTCGTCGCGCTGGACGGAGGCGTCTTCACCTTCGGCGACGCGGCCTTCTACGGCTCGATGGGCGGCAAGCACCTCGCCCAGCCGATCGTCGGCATGGCGGCCACCCCCGACGGCCACGGCTACTGGCTCGTCGCCGCCGACGGGGGCGTCTTCACCTTCGGCGACGCGGCGTTCTACGGCTCGCTCGGGGCCAAGGACCTGCAGTCGGGCATCTCGGGGATGGCGGCGACACCGCACGGGACCGGCTACTGGCTGCTCGAGTGGAACGGGGCGGTCTTCCCCTTCGGCACGGCCAAGTCCTTCGGGGCGCCTTCGGGGAGCCCCACGGCCTCGCCCTTCAAGGCGATCGTGCCCACGCCGGACGGGGGCGGGTACGCGCTGCTCGAGCCCGACGGGTTCGACTACACCTTCGCCGACCCGACACCGGCGGGCGGGTACCCGAAGATCGTCGCCGCAGCCGCCTCCCAGATCCAGCCCGACCCCGACAGCGGCTACTTCTGCAGCCCCTACGGGCAGTGCGAGCCGTGGTGCGCGCTGTTCCTCACGTGGGCTTGGCAGCAGGGCGGGATCCCGATCCCCTCGTACGCGTTCGTGGGCGACATCTACTCCTGGGCTGCGACACACGGCCGGGTGCTGCCGCCGAGCGCGCACGCGCTGGCCGGGGACGCGGTGCTCTACGGGACGGGGCCCCAGACTGCGTCGACCGCCGTGCACGTCGGGGTCGTGGCCCAGGTGTGGCCCGACGGCGCGGTGGTGACGATCGAAGGCGACGCCGGCCCCGGGGTGACAGGCCACCTCGCCGTCGTGGTGAACGGGCCATTCCTCCCCTCGGACGCGACAGCGTCGGCCAACTTCCCGGTCTTCGCGCTCGCACAGCCCTAGACGCAGCCCCAACCGGACTCCGGAGCCCCGACCGGACTGCGGAGCCCCAACCGGACTCCGGAGCCCCAACCGGACTGCGGAGCCCCAACCGGACTCCGGAGCCCCAACCGGACTGCGGAGCCCTCGCCCCCGCTTCGGTCGCCGCCGGGGCTCCTGGGCCCTCCCCGGCGGCGCGCGCCCTTGGCGAGGCGGCGCGCGATCGGCGCGAAGATGGGCCATGCCAGATGTCGCCGCGCTGCTCGCAGGACGCCTCCGGGCCGCGTTCGACACGCTGGCGCCCGGCGCGGACCCGGTGCTCCGCCCCTCGGAGAGAGCGGACTTCCAGGCGAACGGCGCGCTCGCACTCGCCAAGCAGCTTGGACGTGACCCCCGCGACCTCGCCGCCGCGATCGCGGCTGCCGCCCAGCTCGACGACGTCTGCGAGCGGGTGGAGGTCAGCGGGCCGGGCTTCTTGAACCTCTTCCTCTCCACGCGCTACGTGGAAGCCCGCGTGCGTGAGCTCGCGGCCGACCCAAGGCTCGGCGTGGAGCCCGCCGCCGCCGGGGACCGGGTGGTCGTCACATACTCCCACCCCAATGTCGCCAAGGAGATGCACGTCGGCCACCTGCGGTCCACCGTGATCGGTGACGCCCTCTGCAGGGTGCTGGCGCACCTCGGCCACGACGTGGTTCGGGAAAACCACATCGGCGACTGGGGCACGCCCTTCGGCATGCTCATCGAGCACCTCCTCGACGTCGGCGAGGAGAAGGCGGTCGCCGAGCTCACCGTCGGCGACCTGACGGACTTCTACCAGGCAGCCCGGGCGTCGTTCGAGGGGGACGAGGACTTCAAGGAGCGGAGCCGCCGGCGGGTGGTGCTGCTCCAGCACGGCGACGTGGAGACCCTCAGGATGTGGAGGGTGCTCGTCGAGCACAGCATCGCGTACTTCGACGAGGTCTACGCCAAGCTCGGGGTGCTCCTCACCGACGACGACGTGAAGGGAGAGAGCTACTACAACGCGATGCTGCCGGATGTCGTGGCGGACCTCGACGCTGCGGGGCTCTTGGTGAGGGACGGGGGGGCGCTGTGCGTCTTCCCTCCCGGCTTCACCAACCGAGAGGGCGACCCGCTCCCGCTGATCGTCCAGAAGTCCGACGGCGGCTTCGGCTACGCCGCGACCGACCTCGCGTGCATCCGCGACCGCGTCGACACGCTGGGTGCGGCCCGGCTCCTCTACGTGGTCGGCGCGCCGCAGTCCCAGCACCTCCAGATGTGCTTCGCGGTGGCGAGGATTGCCGGCTGGCTCCCCGCCGGCGTGCGTGCCGAGCACGTCGCCTTCGGCAGCGTCCTCGGCACCGACCACAAGATGCTCCGCACCCGGGCCGGCACCTCGGTGAAGCTCGTCGACCTGCTCGACGAGGCGGTCGCACGGGCGGCCGACGCGATGGCCGAGCGCGGCCGGGACACGGCCGTCGGCCCCGCAGAGCGCGAGGCGGTGGCGCGTGCGCTCGGGATCGGCGCGGTGAAGTACGCAGATCTTTCGACCGACCGGGTGCGCGACTACGTCTTCGACTGGGACCGCATGCTCAGCTTCGAAGGCGACACCGGCCCGTACCTCCAGTACGCCCACGCGCGCATCCGCTCGATCTTCCGCCGCGCGGGCGACGAGGCGGGGCCGCCGGGCGCGGGGAAGAGCGACGCGGGGCTGGCGGGCGCGGGGGAGGGCGACGCGGACCCTGGGGCGATCGCACTCGAAGAGCCCGAAGAGCGCGCCCTCGGCATCTCGCTGCTCGGGTACGGCAGCGCCATCCGAGCCGCCGCCGACGAGTCGTCCCCGTCGAAGCTGTGCGCCTACCTGTTCCACCTCGCGACGACCTTCACGGTCTTCTACGAGCGCTGCCCCGTGCTCCGGGCACCCGACGCCCCCACGAGAAAGAGCCGTCTCGCGCTCGCGCAGACGACCGCGCGGGTGCTCGCCGAGGGGCTCGGGCTGCTCGGCATGGAGGCGCC
>JAJYYT010000051.1 GCA_021800645.1 Actinomycetes bacterium | reverse complement strand
GTGCGCGGTGACCGGCATGGCGGCGACCACGTTCCAGCCGGCGGCGGGCGCGGCGGGGGAGTTGACCGGACTGCTCCTCATGCGCGCCTACCACGACGCACATGGTGAGCAGCGGCGGCGGGTGATCATCCCGGACTCCGCGCACGGCACCAACCCCGCGTCGGTCTCCCTCGGCGGCTACGCGGTCACGACCGTGCCGTCGGACAGCCGGGGTTGCGTCGACATGCAGGCCCTCCGCGCGGTCCTCGACCGCGACGTCGCGGGCATCATGCTGACGAACCCCAACACGCTCGGCCTCTTCGAAGAGGACATCGAGGAGATCGCCGGCGCCGTGCACGAGGTCGGCGGCCTCCTCTACTACGACGGAGCCAACCTCAATGCGATCTTGGGTGTCGTGCGACCCGGCGACATGGGCTTCGACATCGTCCACCTCAACCTGCACAAGACCTTCGCGACGCCGCACGGCGGCGGTGGACCGGGCGCAGGGCCGGTCGCGGTCTCCTCACGGCTGGTGGACTTTTTGCCCGGGCCCCGACCGGTCCGGCTGGGCCAAGGGGGGCAGGGGGCGCACGGGACGGCCCCGCGCTACGGCTGGGCCACGCCGCCGCGCTCGATCGGCCGTGTGCACTCCTGGCACGGCAACGCGCTCGTGCTCGCCCGCGCGCTCACCTACATTCGGGTGCACGGCGACGACGGGCTCCGCCGCGTCGCCGAGCGTGCCGTGCTCAATGCGAACTGGCTCCGCGTCCGGCTCTCTTCGATCTACGACGTGCCGTTCGATCGGGCATGCATGCACGAGGTCGTCCTCGCCGCGTCCACGCTCAAGCGGCGCTACGGCCTGCGAGCGCTCGACGTCGCCAAGCGGCTCCTCGAAGAGGGCTTCCACGCGCCCACCGTGTACTTCCCGCTGGTGGTGGACGAGGCGCTCATGGTGGAGCCGACCGAGACCGAGAGCCTGCAGACGCTCGAAGCGCTCGCCGACGCGCTCGAGCGGATCGCGTCGGAGGCCGGCCAGGAGGGGGGGGTCGAGGCTGCGCGCGCCGCGCCTCGCACGACGCCGGTCGGCCGGGTCGACGAGGCCCGAGCCGCGCGGGTGCTCATCCCGACGTTCGACGCACGCGCCGGCTCTGGCCGCTGACGGAGGAGGCGGCGCGCCCCACCTGTCTCAGGGGGTCGACACGTCCGCGTCTCCACTGGGACGCACCTGCTCGATTCCCGATGCCGCTCGGGGCACTTCATCTCGCTCGAGGGCGGCCCGCTGGTGCTGGACTCGCTGGAGGCTGCGGATGAGCGGGGAGGTGTCGAGCACGAGGATGCCGCCGAGGAGCATCACGATGCCTGCGGCGATGCCTCCGAGCCAGAGCCCCGTGCGGATGTGCTCGTGGAAGAGCACGATGCCAAAGACGATGGCGACGGCGGGATCGACGGCATCGACAACCGGCATGCTGGTCGCGAGCGGTCCGGCTTCGTAGGCGCTCTGCACGAGGAGAAGGCCGAGGATGGCCGCAGCGAACATCGCCCAGACCTGCCAGCTCGCGAGCGCCGGGACGGCTCCCTGCGCGAAACGGGCGACGGATGCCTTGAAGAGCGCGGCCTGCGCACCGAGCACCAGCGCCGCACCCAGCGCGTAGAGCGACGAGCGGGCCGGCCCGCGGTGGTGGCGCCCGCCGGAGACGGCGAGAAGGGTCGCACCCGCGACGACCCCGAGCGCGATGGCCCACTCGCCGATGGGGGCTTCGGGCCGTCCCGCGCCAGGCTCGGCTGCGAGCAGGCCCAGCGTCAGACCCCCTGCGACCGCGAGAGTGCCAGCCCACTCCCGCCCGGACATCCGCATACCGCGCCAGCGGACCGAGATGGGTAAGGCGAAGAGCAGCTCGGTCACGATGAGCGGCTGGACGAGCACGAGCGGTCCGTAGCTGAGGGCGAGCCCCTCGAGGACGTAGGAGAAGATCGCGAACCCGATCCCGAGGAGCCACATCGGCTCGCGTGCAAGGTCGGCGATCAGACGGAAGGAGAGCGCCTCCCCCTCGGGGCGCTCGCTCGCTGCGCGCTGCTGGAGGACCCCACCCGCAGCGAAGCTCCCTGCCGCGCCCAGCGCGGCGAGTATCGCGAAGAGCACCGCCTTGGATCAGGCGCCGCGCACGTCAGCGCGCGTCCGCCGACGAGCGTGGGCGGCGTCCGAGGAAGTGGACGAACTCTCCGCCCTCGCGTAGGCGTCGCCCCAGTGTCTCGGGCCGGCGGAGCACCTCCGCGGAGAGCTCCGCGAGCTTCCCCGCCCGGAAGTAGAAGCGCTTGTAGAACGTGTCGAGCGAGTCCAGGATCTCGGTTCGCGAGAGGTGGGGGTAATCAAGCGTCGCGAGCTGGGTCCCCTCGCCGCTCACGAGGGTCGCACCCTCCTCGTCGCCTGGGAGCCACCCGTTGTCGACCGCCTGCTTGTAGAGCTCGGTGCCCGGGTACGGGGCCGCGACCGAGACCTGGATGGTGTGAGGGTTGACCTCGCGCGCGAAGCGGATCGTCGCCTGGATGGTCTCCTTGGTCTCGCCGGGGAGCCCGATGATGAAGGTGCCGTGGACCTTGATCCCGAGCTCGCGGCAATCCGCGGCGAAACGGCGGGCTCGCTCCACCTTGAGCCCCTTCTTCACGTTGTTGAGGACGCGCTGGTCGCCGGACTCGTACCCGACGACGAGCAGCCGGAGGCCGTTGTCGACGAGAACCTGCAGGGTCTCGCGCGGCACATTGGCCTTCGCGTTGCACGACCAGGTGATCCCGAGACGGCCGAGGCCGCGGGCGATCTCCTCGGCCCGGTCACGATCGTCGGTGAAGGTGTCGTCGTCGAAGAAGAGCTCCTTCATCTCCGGAAAGAGCTGCTTTGCGAGAGCGGCCTCCTCGAGCACGTGGCCGGCACTCCTCGTACGGTACCGGTGGCCGCCGACGGTCTGGGGCCACAGGCAGTACGTGCACCGGGAGCGGCAGCCGCGCCCGGTGTAGAAGGAGACGTAGGGGTGCAGCATGTAGCCGATCGCGTAGTTCTTCGGGTCGAGGTCGCGTCGGTAGACCGGCGTCACGAACGGCAGCCTGTCCATGTCCTCGAGGACCGGGCGGTCCTGGTTGTGCGCGACGCCGCCTGTGGGAGTGCGGTAGCTGACCCCGAGCACGTCGGCGAGGGGCCTCCCCTCGGCGACCTCGGCGATCGTAAAGTCGAACTCCTCCCGTGCGACGAAGTCGATGGCGCCGGAGGCCATGAGCGACCGCTCGGGCTCGACCGCCACCTTCGCCCCGACGAAGCCCACCGTGAGGTCCGGGTTCGCCTCCTTCATGGCCTCTGCGACCTGGACGTCTCCCCGGAAGCTCGGTGAAGAGGTGTGGAGGATTGCGAGGTCGTGCCGGTGCGCGAGCGGCACCACGTCGTCGAGCGTGAGACCCGAGGGAGGGGCGTCGACGAGGAGGCTGTCAGGGACGATCGCCGCCGGCTGTGCCAGCCACGTCGGGTACCAGTAGGAGCGGATCTCCCGCTTTGCCTGATATCTGGCTCCCGCGCCGCCATCGAACCCCTCGTACGACGGCGGGTTCAGAAAGAGGGTGCGCATCTCTTCGACCTCACGTTCTCGCAGAATCGATCACGCCGTCCCGGGGGGCGCCGTCACGACGGCCGTCCCGGTCGATGCCGTCCGCGACGATGCCGTCCCCTCCCTGGCGGCGCGCGGCCGGTACGTCGGCGACCTGACCGTCGGCGACCTGACCGTCGGCGACCTGACCGTCGGCGAGCGAGGTCCCGGCACCTTTGGCAGATACGCAAACCCCGACTCGGGCCAGCGCGGCGGCGAAGGCAGGCTCCCAGGGCTCCGGGCGCGCCGACCCGCGGTTGACCGGACCCCGCTCGAGCAATGCGAAGACCGCCTCGACGAGGTCTGAGGGGTCTGGGCCGCAGGCGGCTGCGTTGCCGAGCTCCAGCTCGTGGAGCAGGTTCTCCCGGCCGTGGCCCGGCATGGCGTCGAGCAGGAGGAGGGGCCGCCCGACGACCCTCGCCTCCCCGCAGGTCGTCGCGCCAGGCAGGGCTGCGACAACGTCCGCGGCGGCCATGAGCAGCGGCACGTCGTCGACGAAGCCGAAGGGGTGGATGTGCTCGTCGGCCGCTGCGAGCGCTCGGAAGCCCTGCTCGAGGTGATGGCGGCGGCCGGCGACCGCCAGCACGTGAACGCCTGCTCTCCCGAGCGCGGCGACGCGCGCCTCGAGCCGGCCGAGCCCCCAACCGCTGTCGATCATGAGCACGCAGGGCTCGCCGCGTGGAATGCCCAGCTCCGCGCGGGCCCTCCCCTTCGAAGGAGCCTTGTAGAACGAAGGGCGTACCGGCGGGGGAACCACGGCGACGTCGGCATGGGGGAGGTACCGCAGCACCGACGCTGCCGCGGCCGGGGACGTCGCGAGGAACAGGTCGGTGCCAGGGTGGACCCAGAGGCGATGGAGCGTCACGTCCGTGCACAGTACGACGGCAGGGGCACGGAGCGTCCCGTCGGCTCGCAGCTCGGCAGCCGCGGAGGCGCCGGTCGCGAAGACGCTCAGGACCAGGTCCACCGTCTCTCGTTCGATCCGCTCGCGGAGGGCAGGGACGAGCCTCGTGCGCGCCCGGGCGTCGAGGGCACGGGCGAGAGGGCTCCCGGTGCGCAGGTGGGCGAAGTGCAGCGCGTCATAGACACCGGGGAGCGTGCTGACGGTCCTCGTGAAGAGGTGTTGGCCGGGCGAGCCGCGTCCCCGCCCCAGAAGTTGCATGCAGTCGAGGCTCTCGACACGCCAGCCCGAGGATTCGAGCAACTCGCCACAACTCCGGACGAGCATCTCGTGCCCGAGACCGAGGGACCCGGATAAGAGCAGAGCTCGGGGCGAACGGTTCACTGCTGACCACATCCTCCGGCTCGAACCTCCGGCACAGATCGGTTGGCGAACCCCTCCGACCTTGACGATAGCGGCCGTGAGGCTCGGCATGTGCATCCAGCCCGGCGGCACCACGGCGCGGCCCGCGATAGAGTGCCGGCGCCAGATGAGTCCCTGGCGGGCCGGCCGGCCCGAACTGCTCGTGCGGGCGGCTCGCCCTCTCGGGCTGATGGTCTCTACGCAATTGCCTGTTGCGTGGAGGAGACTTGACCCTGGCATCAGCCGTTGTCGCACCCGAGGGCGTCCAAGCCCTCCAGGTACTGACGATCCTGCTCGGCGCCCCGCTCGTGAGCGGCGCCATCGCGCACGTCGAGGCGCGCCTCCAGGGCCGCCGGGGTCCCCGGATCCTCCAGCCGTACTACGACATCGCGAAGCTCTTTCAAAAAGAGACGCTCGTCACCGACCAGGCGAGCTGGGTCTTCCTGGCCGCTCCGGTGGTGGCGTTCGCCTGCTACCTGATCGTCCCGTTGCTCATCCCGGTGCTCACGACGTACCCGCTGCCCCTCGGCTACATGGGTGACATCCTCGGCGGCGGCTTCGTCTTGGCGCTGGCCTCGTTCTCCGTCGCACTCGCCGGCGCGGAGTCCGGGGCGCCCTACGCACAGCTGGGGAGCAGCCGGGCGATGACGTTCGGCGCGCTGGTGGAGCCGACGATCCTCTTCGTCGTCTTCGCCGTGGGACTGATCACGAGCACCGACCTCCCGTACGCGCTCGCGAGCACGGTCCGCAGCTCCTCGGAGATCGTGAGACCGGGACACGTCCTTGCCGCGGTGGCCTTCTTCCTGGTCGTGCTGGTGGACACCGGGAGGATCCCGGTCGAGACGCACACCGGGACGCTCGAATTCGGGATGATCGACGAGGCCCGCACGCTCGAGCACTCGGGCCCGGCGCTCGCGCTCTTGAAGTGGGGATCGGCGATCAAACAGCTGGTCCTCTACACGATCCTGATCAACGTCTTCGTCGCTCCGTTCGGCCTCTCCTCGAGCGGGACGCCGCTCTCAGTGGCCGGAGCGATCGGTGCGCTTCTCGGCAAGGCAGTGCTGCTCGGGCTCGTCTTCGCGGTGATCGACAACCTCTTCTCGAAATTGCGGCTCTTCAAGATCACCGAGTTCCTCGCGGCGGCATTCGGCATCGCAGTGCTCGCGGTCGTGGTCTTCTACGTCGGACCAGCGTGATGTCCGCGCATGTCCTCTCGACGACCGCGGGAGTCGAGGACGTCGTCGCCGTGATCGTGCTCCTCAGCGAGTTCGCGATGCTCCGCGCGCCGCTCCTGCGGTCCCAGGTGCGGCTCTACGCGTTCCAGTCCCTCGCGGTGAGCGCGCTCGCGGTGGTGGTCGCCGCCACTCGGCACGTCGGCGACATCTACGTGCTCGCGGGCCTCTCCTTCCTCCTCAAGGCGGTCATCGTGCCGCTCGTGATCATGCGGTTGCTGCGCGACGTGGACGTCGACCTCGTCGGCAGCTCCAAGCTCGGTGTCGCGAGCTCCACGCTCGTGGCTCTCGCGGTCTCGATCTTCGGTTTCTTCTCGGTCGGGTCCCTTCGCGTGCGCGGCGCGGCCCTTCCTACGACGACGCTGGCGGTCGCGTCGGCAGTGGTGCTCGTCGGCTTCGTGCTGATCGTGCTGAGGTCCGACGTGGTGTCCCAGGCGATGGGCTTCTTCTCGCTCGAGAACGGCGTGTCCGTCGCGAGCCTCGCGATCGCTGCGGGACTGCCGCTGGTCGTGGAGTTGACGTTCCTGTTCGACCTGCTCGTCGCAGTGGTGGCGTTCGGGATCATCATGCGCGTGCACCACGGGCGCTCGAAGACCCTCTCCACCGACGAGCTGGACCGGCTACGAGGATAGGGGCAATGGGCTGGGTCCTCATCGCGCTGTTGATCGCCCCGTTCTTCGTGGGAGCCGCCTCCCTCGTGCTCCCGGTGAAGGCAGCGAAGGTGATCGCACCGGTCTCGGGGGCAGCTTCCTTCGTGCTCGTGCTCTCGCTGGTCCCCGCGGTCATCTCGCATGGGCACGTGGCGGCCGGCAGCGAGCTGCGGGTGGATGCGCTCTCGACGGTCTTCCTCGTCGCAACGTCGTTCCTCTACTTCTCGGCCGCTCTCTTCTCGGCGGGGTACCTGGACCTGCAACCCGGCGCGGCGGGGGAGCGGTACGGGCGCCGGTTCTACGCAGGCCTGCACGTCTTCTGCTGGGCGATGCTCGCGGCGCCGCTCGTGAGCGGGCTGGCCCTCTTGTGGGTCGCGGTCGAGGTGACCACGGTGGTCTCGGCACTGCTCGTCGCGATCGACGACACCGACACCGCGACCGAGGCCGCGTGGAAGTACGTGTTGATCGCGTCGATGGGCCTTGGCATCGCCCTCTTCGCAACCGTCGTCCTCTACTACGCAGGCACCTCGGTCTTCGGCGCGGGCTTCCAGCTCACGTACGCCAAGATGCTCGAAGGGGCCCGGCACCTCCCCCCGGACGTGATGCGGCTCGCCTTCGTCCTGGCGGTGCTCGGCTACGGGACGAAGATGGGCCTGGTCCCGGTCCACACGTGGCTCCCCGATGCGCACTCGGAGGCTCCCACGCCGGTCTCCGCGCTGTTGTCGGGCGCGCTGCTGGCGACGAGCTTCTACGCGATCTTGCGCTTCTACCAGCTCACGTCGGCGGCGATCGGCTCGACGTACCCCCGCAACGTGCTGCTGGTGGTGGGGCTGGCCTCGCTGCTGCTGGCAGCGCTGTACCTGACGCGCCAAAGGGACATGAAGCGCATGCTCGCCTACTCGAGCGTGGAGCACATGGGGATCCTGGCCATCGGCATGAGCTTCGGGGTGACCCTGGCGTTCGTGGGCGTCCTCCTGCACGTCCTCGCTCACGCGGCGGCCAAGGGGACGGCGTTCTTCGGCGCCGGCTCGGTCCTGCGAAAGTTCGGGAGCAAGGACATGGCAGTGCTCCGTGGCGGGGTGAATGCGCTCCCGTGGAGCGGCTCCATGCTCGTCGCTGCGGTGCTGGCACTCTCGGCGATGCCGCCCTTCGGGTTGTTCCGCAGCGAATTCCTGATTGTCGCGGGAGGGTTGTCGGACCCTCGCTACGGGGTCGCCGCCGTCCTGGTTGCCCTCGCAGCGGTTGCGTTCCTCGGTCTTGCCTGGTCGACCACGCAGACGATGCTGACCACGGGGCGCAGGAGCGCGGACCCCGGCGCTCCCTCGGAGGCCGACGCGCTCGCTCTGGCGGTGCCCGGCGTGCAGGCGGCGGCGCTGACGCCGGAGCGGACATCAGGGGCGGTCGACGTGCGCACGTCGGAGCCCGCCCACAGGCCCGCAAACGTGATCACCAAGGGAAACGTGATCACCAAGGGAGAGGTGAGCCCATGGATCGTCGCATCCATGGGGCTTGGCATCGTTGCGCTGGTCATCCTCGGCGTCCACCTCCCCGCGGACCTGAGCAGGCTTCTCGATGACGCGGCACGTCAGCTGAGGCGGCCGGCATGACGCCTGAGGCGCTGGTCGCACCGGCTGCCTTCTCGGCGACGCGTCGGCGCGTCCGCGACGGCGCACGCTTTTGCGCGCTGGTCGCGAGCCAGCAGGGAGGTCTGCGGGAAGACGGGAGTGCGGAGTGCGGCGTGCAGCTGCTGGCGATCTGCTCCAAGGACGGGACGCTCGCCGTGGAGGAGCATGCGGTCCCGGCGAGCGAGCGCCGGTACCCATCGCTCACGCCCGACATCCCCGCGGCCGCGTGGTACGAGCGAAGGGTACGGGACCTCTTCGGCGTCGAGCCGCTCGGGCACCCGCGCCCGGACCCGCTCGTGCTGCCGCTTGCGCCGGGAGCAGTCGCGCCGCTCGGGCCCGGCGGCGACCCGCAGGAGGCGCTGAGCGTGCATGCGGGACCGCTACCCCCACACGTGCACGGCGAGGGCGTCTTCACGATCCCCTACGGTCCGGTGCGCTCGGGCGTCTTCGAGGCGGTCGAGTACGTCGTGGAGACCTCGGGGGAGGACGTTCCGCACCTGCGGACCCGCATCTTCTACAAGCACCGTGGGGTCGACTCGCACTTCGCGGGCATGGCGTTCGACGACGGCGTCCTGCTCGCCGAACGCGAGGAGGGTCCCGCGTCCGTCGCGCATGCCCTTGCGTTCAGCCACGCGGTGGAGCGGCTGACCGGGATCGCCGTCCCGTTCCCCTCGGAGCTCGTGCGCGTGGTGCACGCAGAGCTCGAGAGGGTCGCCAACCACCTCGACTCCATGATCCGGCACACCGAGGCCGCGGGCCAGGCCGTGGCGTACGCGGTGCTCTCGCACCACAAAGAGCGGGTGCAGCGGCTGCGCGCGCGCTTGTGCGGCAGCCGCTTCGGGCGCGGGGTCGTCGTCCCGGGAGGTGTCAGCCGTGGATTGGCGCTCGCGCCTGCAGAGGTGCTGCACGAGGTTGCTGTCCTGTCACACGAGATCGACGAGGACGCATCTCGGCTCATGGACACCCCGTCGTTCGTCGACCGGCTCCGCGGAACCGGTGTGCTCTCGCCCGATGACGCGCGCCGCTTCGCCGTCGTCGGGCCGGTGGGCCGTGCGTCCGGCCAGCACGAGGACGTGCGGACGAGCCGCCCGTACGGGGCGTACGAGCGGCTGGGGCATCGGATCGCGCACCGCTACGACCGCGGCGACGCGCTCTGCCGCCAGCGGGTGCGCATCGACGAGATCGCCGGGGCGTTCCACCTGGTGCGCCAGGCGGTCGACCTCCTCGACGGGCTGGACGAGCCCGATGACTGGCGCGTCGGCGTCCCTGCGGGCTCCGGGCGGGCGCTCGGGTGGGCGGAATCTCCGCAGGGCGAGCTTCTGTCCATCGTCGAGGCAGACCACGGACGCCTCACCCAGGTGACCCAGCGCTCGGCAGGGTTCCACAACCTCGCTGCGTACTCGGCGGCATTCCCCAAGGACGTGTTCACCGACATCGCGTTCATCGAGGCGAGCTTCGGTCTCGCGATCGCCGGAGCCGCCGGCTGATGCCCTGGATCCCCCGCGGCCTGCGTCACGGCATCGTGACGAGTCCCTACCCCCGGCGAGCCGACGGCTACGGGCCGGGCTTCTTCGCACGGGTCGAGGTCGGCCCGGTCGCAGGGGACGACCCCGAGGCG
>JAJYYT010000050.1 GCA_021800645.1 Actinomycetes bacterium | reverse complement strand
CGATCCGCTCCCAGGAGCCGATCTTCGGCCTCGCGGTCCAGGGTCTCGTGCACCCCGCACGGATCCTCACCAAGCGCGCCGCCCACCCCGGCCAGGCGGTGGTCCTCTCCAAGCGGCTCGGCACCGGGATCGTCCTCCAGGACGGCACCGACGAGGAGCGGCGGGCGACGGTGGCGGGCATGCGCCGGCTCAACAAGGAGGCGTCTTCGACCTTGCAAGCACTCGGTGCTGCCGTCGGCGCAGTGACCGACGTGACGGGGTTCGGCCTCCTCGGGCACGGCTGGGAGGTGGCGGAGCGCTCGGGGGTGTCGCTCGTCCTCGAGGCCGACAGGCTCCCGCTCTACCCCGGCGCGCTCGATGCCGCCCGGCGCGGGGTGCGCACCGGCGGCGACCGCCGCAACCGCGACCACCTCGAAGGACGCGTCAGGTCGTCGGTCACAGCGGCGCGGGAAGCGCTGGCCTTCGACCCGCAGACCTCCGGTGGGCTGCTCGCGACGGTGGACCGCGACGTGCTGGCGGAGCTCACCGGCCGCGGGTTCGTGGCCATCGGGACGGTGGAAGCGGGCCCTGCCGAGGTGCTGCTCACGTGACGACCCCGACCGGAGGCGGCGGCGCGGCCGGGAGGTTCGACGGCGACGGCCGGCGGGGTGGCGCGGACGGCCGAAGCGGGAGCGGGGCGAGGTCCTCCGCACGCCCGCCGTCCGTCGACGCCCTGGCTCGGTCGATGGCGCCGAGCGGCCTCCCCCACCCCGTGCTCGTCGACGCGGCGCGCGACGCGATCGCTGCAGGCGAGCCCACGAGCGCAGCCACACGCGTGGAGCGGTTCGCGGCGACGCTCCTTCGCCCCGTGATCAACGCCACCGGCGTCCTCCTCCACACCAACCTGGGGCGCGCGCCGGTGTCGGTCGCGCGCGGCGGTGAGCCTGCCCGGTTCGCCAACGTGGAGCTCGACCTCGAGACGGGACGCCGGGGGTCGAGGAGCGACCACGCCGCGCGGCTGCTCGCGCTCGCCGCGGGCGCAGAGGCCGCGCTCGTCGTGAACAACGGCGCGTCCGCGGTGCTGCTCGCGCTCAGCGCGCTGGCGGCGGGCACGAGGGTGCCGGTGAGCCGGGGCGAGCTCGTGGAGATCGGTGGCGGCTTCCGGATCCCCGAGGTGCTCGCCGCCTCCGGAGCGACCCTCGTCGAGGTGGGGACGACCAACCGGACCCGTCTCGCCGACTACCGCGACGTCGTCACCGCTGCGGACGGGGCGGTGGGCCTCGTCCTGAAGGTGCACCGGTCCAACTACCAGATGGTGGGCTTCACCCATGAGGTCGCCGTACGCGAGCTCGCGACGCTCGGGGTGCCGGTGGTCTTCGACATCGGATCGGGGCTCTTGGACGAGTCGACTCCGTGGCTCCGAGGGGGCCCGCCACCGTGGTTGCGCGGGGAGCCGGCGGCCCGGCAGGCGCTCGAGCAGGGTGCGGCGCTCGTGACGTTCTCGGGCGACAAGCTGCTCGGCGGGCCTCAGGCAGGCGTGATCGCCGGACGTCGCGAGCTCGTGCAGGCGTGCGCGCGCCACCCGCTCGCCCGCGCGCTCCGACCCGGGGGCCTCGTGCTCGAGGTGCTCCAGCAGACCGCCCTCGCCTATCTGCGCCGGGAGGGGGACTACATCGCCTTCTGGCGGATGGCGCAGGTGCCCGTCGACGAGCTGCTCACACGCGCCCACGCGCTCGGGGTGGGCGAGGTGGTGCGCTGCTGCTCGGTCCCGGGCGGCGGCACGCTCCCGGGCCTCGAGCTCGACTCCGCGGGCATCGCGCTGGACGGTGACCGGACCGCAGCGCTCCGCCGGGCCGACGTCCCCGTCGTGGCACGGGTCCACCAGGGGCGAACGGTCTGCGACCTGCGCACGGTCGACCCGGCCGACGACCGCCTCGTCGCCCAAGCTGCAGCGGCAGCGCTCGGAGGCACCGGTCGGTAGCCGGACCGCCTGCAGCCGGTGAGCCCAGGGGGGCGGGAAAGCGGGGGTCCGGGGGGGGGGTCGGGGGGCGGGGTCCGGGGGGCGCGGCGAGTCAACGCCCCCGGCGCCGCAGGAGACGCCGGAGGACGTCGTCGTAGACCTCGATCCCCTCACGGCTCAGCCGGGCTTCAGGGCCACTCGCGATCGAGACGCGCTCGGGCACAACCGCCCAGATCGGGACCTGCTCGGCCTCCCACCAGGCGAGGGCCTGGGCGAGGTCGTTGGTGCCGAGCCTGGCCGCACAGACGACGACCCCGTAGGGGATCTTCGACGGCACCATCTCGAGGGTCGCCACGACGCGCGAGAACTCGACGCCTCCCGCACGGGTCGGGATCACCACCGCGTCGGCACGCTCGATCGCCGCCCGGACGATCCGCTCGTCGCCAGGGGGGGTGTCGACCACTGCGAGCCCGTCGTGGCGCTCCATCGCGCGGGTGACCGTCCGCTCGGACGGCGCCTCGACGAGCTCGACCCCTTCGATCGGGCGCGCCTCGAGCCACTCGGCGGACGACGCCTGACGGTCGGCGTCGACGAGCAGGACCGGGTCCAAGCCGCGCTCGACGGCTGATGCGGCAAGGTAGACGGCGGTGGTGGTCTTGCCCACCCCACCTTTCACATTGCTCACGACGATGTTCACGACCGGACCTGCTGGCGTAGGGACGGTGGCGAGTCTGCCGCGCGCCGCGGGACCCGTCCAGCCGGGGCGGGAGCCGGATCACGTCGAGCTCGGGCAGCGTCGAGCTCGGGCAGCGTCGAGCTCGGGTAGCGTCCCGCTGTGCGCTTCAGCATCTGGCCCACCACGTCGCAGTCCTGGGACGATTTCCACGAGGCGGCCGCCCACGCCGGGCGGACCGGGTGGGACGGCGTCTGGGCGGCGGACCATTTCATGCCCGCCTCGCCGCCCGTCGACCGGCCGATGCTCGAGTGCTTCACGGTGCTCTCGGCGGTCGCGGCGCTGGTGCCACGGGTGCGGATCGGCTCGCTCGTCGCGGGCAACACCTATCGCCACCCTGCGGTCCTCGCCAACATGGTGGCGACCCTCGACCATGTGAGCGGCGGAAGGGTCGTCCTCGGCCTGGGTGCGGGATGGCAGGAGAACGAGCATGCCGCCTACGGCATCGAGTTCTCCGACGTGCCCGGGAGGCTTGCCCGCCTGGACGAGGCGTGCGCGGTGATGCGCCACCTCCTCGGCCACGAGACGAGGAGCGACTTCCAAGGGCGCTTCTACTCCCTCGCCGGCGCACCGGCCGAGCCCAAGCCGCTCCAGGCGCGCCTGCCGATCCTCATCGGCGGCGGCGGCGAGAAGGTGACGCTGCGGATCGCCGCGCGCTGGGCCGACGAGTGGAACACGTGGGGCAGGCCCGAGGTGCTCGCCGCCAAGGGGGCGGTCCTCGAGCGCCACTGCGAGTCCATCGGTCGGGATCCCGCAGAGATCTCCCGCTCCGCGCAGGTGCTCATCGAGCTTCCCGGCGACGCCAGTGAGCCGGGCACGCTCATGCCGCACCGTCGTGCCTATCCGAGCGTGTCAGGAGGTGTCGCGGAGATCCAAGATCTCCTCCATGCGTACGAGCAGGCGAAGGTCACCGAATTCGTGATGCCCGACTGGAACCTGGGAACGGGTCAGCGGCGCCAAGAGGCGATGGACCTGTTCATCGAGGAGGTGGCAGCGCCCTTCCGGTGACGCTGACCGGCAAGGGGTCAACGACAGGCGGTCAACGCCAGAGGCGCCGGAAGCACCCCGGCCCTGCACGAGCCGACGCGACGAGAGCGCCGCTCGCTCGAGCTCAGCGTGCGAGCGCCCCCATGGGGTCCCACGCCGGAAGGACGATCGGGTCCTGCTCGAGCGCCGTGCGTAGCTCGTCGCCCAGGAGCTCCCTCCTCGCGGAGATCTCGAAGACGTACTCGTCGAACCACGAGTCGTTCATGGTGTAGAAGCCGTCCTTGCCCTTGTCGCTCCCCCAGCTGTTCTCGACGCGCCAGCGTCGCGGGTGGCCGTCGGCGAGGTCCACGCCGGTGAAAAGCATCGCGTGGGTCATCTGCGTCTCGTGGTAGAGGAGCCGGTTCGCCTTGTCGAGCGCGAACGGGGTGTCGTAGAGGGCAGCGAGGTCGAAGAGGCGTGCGTCCCAGATCCCGTAGTCGTTGCTCATCATCTTGCTGACGTCGCAGCCGAACCAGACCGGCTCGCCAGCCTCGAGGACCCTTGCCGCGATCGACTTCATGAGCGGCATCTCGACGTTGAGGTACGTGACCGGCGGGGCCCCCACCACGTTGCCCAGGTACTCGACGGTGAACGTGCGTCCCATGGGGCTCGTCGGCCTCGGGTCATGGACGAGGCAGACGTACTCGGGGAGCGGGAGGTCGACGTAGCGGCTGGCGAACTCCTGCGGGGTGATCTCGCCGTCCCTGTGGAAGTTCCGGTCCGAGTCGATCCACTGCCAGTCGAAACGCTCCGGCGGCGTGCCCAGGTGCATGCACAGCACCCGGTGGACGACGGCCAGGAGCTCGGCCTTCTCAGCTCGAGCGTCGTCCACCGAGCGTGTGCACGCCTCGCGCAGCGTCTTGGCGCCTTGGCGCATGACGTAGCGGAGCACCGAGTTCATCCGGCTCGTGTTGGAGGAGCTCTGCGTCTCCGGCATGAACGCCTTGGGGACGACCCCGTGCTTCTCCACGAGCGCGACGAACATGTTCCACTGACCGCCGTCGTTGGCCGCCGCGTCGAGGAGGAACGCGACGGTGCGGTCGTCGACCTCCCGAGCGGCGGTCTCGATGATCGCCTCGAAGAAGTAGTTCGCCCGCTCGAGCTTGTCCCAGAACATCGTGAAGTTCTGGGAGAATTCGAAGTCCTTCAGCCCCATCTTCTTCATGGCTCCGACGCGGAGCAGGTTCAGCCCGGCAAACAGCCAGCAGCGCCCGCTTCGCTCCTGGTTGGTGACCTTCCAGTCGTCGAGCGAGATCGACAGCGCATGGCCGGTGGTGTTGACGATGTCGCGGTTGACCGCGACCTCGTCGAGGCCGACCTTGGTGATGGCGTTCTGGGCCAGGCGGTAAACGGGGTTCGATACGAACTCCTTTCGGAGTAGCTCCAGCTCTTCGGCGTCGAGCGTCGGTTGCATCACGACCCCTTCCCTTGTCCCGGGCATCTGTTCGGTTGACCACTATGCATCGACCCTCCACCTCTCCTCCAGTCCGGACGCCGCTCAGCACGGGCGGCCCCCGACCCATGATCCGCGCCTCGCCAGCTCCGGCCACGCCGGCGTCAAGGGTCCTTCGGTCCCTACGGGACCTCGGGCTCGCCCGCCGAACACGCCCCGACCCCCGCCCCCGCCGAACCCCCACCGAACCACACCCCCACCGAACGCGCCCGTCCAATCCCCACCCACCCCCTTGGTACGGTGAGAGCCATGTCTTCGCTGCGCCGGCGATGGCGCGCGTCTTCGTACGCATCGCTCTACCGACTCCGTACGTTCGTCCGGCCGTATCGCGCCCAAGTGGTCGTCATGCTCGTCTGCGCAGCCCTCGCCACCGCGGCCAGCACGGTGGTCCCCCTCATCTTGGAGGCCGTGATCGACGGGCCGATCCAGCGTCACGACCGAAGCGCGCTCGTACCGATGTTCTTCCTTGCGCTGAGCCTCGGCATCCTCGAGGCGGCCCTCATCTTCGGACGGCGCCAGGTGCAGTCGGTCGCCATCCAAAAGGTCGAACGCCAGATGCGCGACGACCTGTACTCACGGCTCCAGCGGCTCCCCGTCGAGTTCCATGACCATTGGCAGACCGGCCAGCTGCTCTCTCGCGCCACGAGCGACCTCGGCACGATCCGGCGGTTCCTCGGCTTCGGGGCGATCTTCCTCGTCGTGGACTCGCTGCAGTACGGCGTCGTCATGGCCCTGCTCTTTGCGACCTACGTGCCGCTCGGCATCGTGGCGTTCGTCACGACGCTTCCTGTGATCTGGCTCGCCAAGGCGTTCGGCGGGCGCTACTCGCGCATCTCTCGGCGCGTCCAGGACCAGCAGGGGGATCTGGCGACGCTCGCCGAGGAGGCGGCCTCGGGGATGCGCGTCGTGAAGGCGTTCGGGAGAGCGCCGCTGATGCAGGAGAGGTACGGGTCTGCGGGGCGCACGCTCAGGAGCTCGAGCATCGAACTGGTGAAGATGCGGGGCCGCTTCTGGGGATGGCTCACGCTCGTACCGAACATCTCGATGGCGGCAGCAGTGCTGATCGGCGGGCTCGCGGTCGCGCACGGGTCGCTCTCGCTCGGGGCGCTCGTGGCGTTCACCACGCTGCTGTTCCTCCTGCAGTTCCCGATCATCGACCTTGGCTGGATCCTCTCGATGGCCCAGCAGGCGGGGACGGCCGCCGACAGGGTGGTCGAGATCTTCGACGCAGCGGTCACGGTCGACGACCGCCCCGGCGCGGTGTCGTTGGCACGAGCGACAGGACGGCTCAGCTTCGAGACAGTCGGCTTCACCTACCCCTCGAGTGATCGAGCGGTCCTGCACGACGTGAACCTCACGATCGAGCCGGGAGAGACGGTCGCCGTCGTCGGCCTCACCGGTTCGGGCAAGAGCACGCTGGCCAGCCTCCCCAGCCGTCTCTACGACGTCACGAGGGGACGGATCGCGCTCGACGGCAGGGACATACGCGACATCACGCTGGACTCGTTGCGCACGCACGTGGCAGTCGCGTTCGAAGACCCGGTGCTGTTCTCGATGAGCGTGCGCGAGAACCTCGTTCTCGGGTGCCCGGACGCAAGTGACGACGAGATCGCCGCCGCCCTCGAGCTCGCGCAAGCCGACTTCGTCCACGATCTTCCCTGGGGGCTCGACACGAGGATCGGGGAGCAGGGGATGTCGATCTCGGGTGGGCAGCGTCAGCGCCTCGCGCTTGCACGCGCTGTCATCGCCAAGCCGTCCGTGCTCGTGCTCGACGACCCCTTGTCCGCCCTCGACGTCGAGACCGAAGCCCTGGTCGAGAAGGCGCTCGCGCAAGTGCTCCGGCACACGACGGCTCTCGTGGTCGTGCACCGGCCGTCCACGGTGGCGCTCGCCGACCGGGTGGCGCTGCTCCGAGACGGCACCCTCGTCGCCGTCGGCACGCACCACGAGCTGATGGAGCTCCCCGAGTACGCCATGGTGCTCTCCGCAGGCCCCACCCCCGGCCCCGCCGTCCCCCCCCCCCACGCATCCAGCCGAGCGGCGACGCTGTGACCACCGACGCATGGCGGGGCATCGCGGCCGAAGAGGTCGAGGACGTCCCGGCTGCGTGGACCGCGCTGCTCAGGACGCGCACGCGCCATCTGATCGGCTCGCTCGCGCGGCCCCACCGTCGGGCGCTGGTCCTCGTGGGCCTCGCGATCGTGCTCTCGAACGCCGCAGCGACCGCGATCCCCTATCTCGTCGGCCTCGGCATCGACCGGGGCGTCTCGGGCGCGCGCGTCCACGACTACCTGCCGATCGAGGTCATCACCGCGGCGATCCTCGTGTGCGGCGTGATCCAGGCGCTCATGTACCGGGTCTTCGTGGCGGGGTCCGGTCGGATCGGTCAAGAGATCGTGCTGGAGCTGAGGAACCGGGTCTTCGCGCACTTCCAGCGGCTCAGCCTGGCGTTCCACGAGAAGTACACGACGGGTCGGATGATCGCTCGGCTCACCTCGGACTTCGACTCGATCAACGAGATGTTCAACCTCGGTCTCGACACCTTGTTGAACGCGGTCCTCTCGATCGTCGGGGTCGGGGTGATCCTGCTCGTCCTCGACCTGCCGCTGGGCCTCGTGTGCCTGACCGGGTTCATCCCGCTCTTCTTGTTGTCCCGCTGGTACCAACGTGAGTCGACCGCTGCCTACCGAGTCGGTCGCAACGCGATGGCGCTGGTCATCGTCCAGTTCACCGAGTCGCTCCGGGGAATCCGAGCCGTCCAGGCGTTCCGCAGGCAACGGCGCAACGACGAGGTGTTCGGCCAGCTCTCTGAGGGATACCGGGCGGCGATGAGCAAGTCCTTCAAGCTGCTGGGCATCTACTGGCCGGGCATCATCATCGTCGGCAACATCACCACCGCCGCGGTCCTGCTCTACGGAGGATGGCGCGTCATCGACGGCGAGATGGAGGTGGGGATCCTCGCGTCCTTCGTGCTCTACCTCCAGCGCTTCTTCCAGCCGCTCGCCGAGGTGAGCCAGTTCTACGACTCCTTCCAGGCGGCAGCGGCGGGGTTCGAGAAGCTCGCCGGGGTCCTCGACGAAGAGCCCGACGTGCCGATGGTCACGACCTGCGCGCCGCTGCCGGCAGGAGGACTGCGCGGAGAGGTGAAGTTCGAGGACGTCACGTTCCGCTACCGCTCGGGCAAGGTGATCCTGGATCACTTCGACCTGCACGTCCCGGCCGGTCAGACGGTCGCGCTGCTCGGTGAGACGGGTGCGGGGAAGAGCACGATCGCGCGCCTGCTCGCGCGCTTCTACGATCCGGTCGAAGGCACCGTGTCGGTGGACGGGATCTCGCTGCGCGACTTCGACCAGCGCACCTTGCGCCGGGCCGTGGCGATGGTGACCCAGGAGAGCTTCGTCTTCTCGGGGACCATCGCGGACAACATCGCGTTCGGCTCCCCCGATGCGACCTACGACGACGTGGTCGCTGCGGGCAAAGCCGTCGGCGTCGAGTCCTTCGTCCACGCGCTCGGCGACGGCTACTCGAGCGACGTCGGCAAGGCGGGCTCCCGGCTCTCGGCAGGACAGCGCCAACTCGTGGCGCTCGCACGCGCGTTCCTTGCGAACCCCGCCGTGCTCATCCTCGACGAGGCCAGCAGCTCCCTCGACGCGCCGATGGAACGCCTGGTCCAGTCGGCGCTCAAGACCGTGCTCGCCGGACGCACCTCGCTGATCATCGCCCACCGCCTCTCGACCGTGGACATCGCCGATCGCGTCCTCGTGCTCGACGCGGGCCACATCGTCGAAGACGGCGCCCCCGCCGAACTGCTCGCGTCGGGCTCCGGACACTACGCGAGCCTCCATGCGGCGTGGAACGAGAGCCTCGACCGGTAGCGCTGGACACCGCGCGCCAGCGCCGCACACGACAAAGCCTCGGAAAGGATCCGAGCCTGCGCCCCTCCCATCGGCGCGGCGGCCCCGCCCCCGCGATCCTTCGCGCTCGGTGGCGGAGCATGCGTGAGCACGTACGCCGGAGCACGTCCGCCACCTCCTTGGGCGACCGCAGGGATTCGGTCAAAGTCACAGCGCGCTGAGAACGAGCTTGTCGTTGCCGCGTGTGATGTGCACGAGGGCGCGTTGGGGCTCCAACTGCTCCAGAACGACCACCCGCCGCCTCGCCGCTCGGTGACCTCGGCACAGATCTCCTCGTCACCTGACTGCCGCGGGTGTCCGCAGAGCTCGACCGCCGCAGACCTGCGAGCGCGGTGGACGACGACGTCTTCGTCGCCCTCACCCACGTCAACGGTGCCCGCGCCCATCTGTGGGCGAGCGCCATGGCGGCACGGCCGGGCCCGAGGTTCCGGGTGCTCGGCTCCCGGGCGGAGTTCACCTGCTTCGGGCTCAGTGCGCGTGCTCGCCGTCCTCGATGCAGCCCGACAGGCTGCTACCGCGCGAACCGTTGCCACCGTTCCCGACGTCGTTCGTACCTGACATGCAGCATGTTCAGCGCGGCACGTGCGTGAGCCCCGCACGGGCCAGCCGGACCGAACCCCACCCGTGCGCGGTCAGCGCTGGTCCTCGATCCGGGGTGTTGCGGTACCCCGTCGATCGCCACCGCGGTCATGGTCATCCCAGCGGCCGAGCAGGTCACCTCGGCGGACGCCAAGGCGCACCCTTGCAGTCCGGGACCTCTTAACCTTAACGCTCGAAGACGCGTCGTCGGAGCCATCCTCGAGCTCTGCTTCGGGCGACAACTGCTGCTCGTCAGGTCCGATCGTCGTCACACCAGCGCCATTGGCAACACCGGGTATACTACGGGTGTGGCCAAGGTGATGGTGTCCCTGCCCGACGACCTGCTCCATGCCATCGACATGGAGGCACGCCGTCGCGGAACGACCCGGAGCGGGTACCTCCGCGCGCT
>JAJYYT010000049.1 GCA_021800645.1 Actinomycetes bacterium | reverse complement strand
CGCGGCGATCCAGCGTCCCTCGGCGACGGCGTCGGCGATCACCCGGCACATGAGTGAGCCCGAGCGGATCGCGTCGTCGTTCCCGGGGATCACGTAGTCGATCACGTCCGGGTCGCAGTTGGTGTCCACCACCGCCACGACGGGCAGCCGCAGCTTGTTCGCCTCGGTGACCGCGATGTGCTCCTTCTTCGTGTCGATCACGAAGATCGCCTCGGGGAGCCGGTCCAGCCCGCTGATCCCACCGAGGTTGCGGCTGAGCTTCTCCAGCTCTCTCACGTGGCGCAGCGCCTCCCGCTTGGGCATCGCGTCGAAGTCGCCCGCGACCTGCATCGCCCTCAGGTCCTGCATCCGCTTCACCCGGCCGGACACGGTCGCGAAGTTGGTGAGCATGCCGCCGAGCCAGCGCTGGTTCACGTACGGCATGCCGCAGGCAGCCGCGTACTCCGCGATCGGCCCCTGGGCCTGCTTCTTCGTGCCCACGAACAGCACGTTGCCGCCGCCTGCGACGAGGTCGCGCACGAAGGCGTAGGCGCTCTCGATCCCCTCCAGCGTCTTGTGGAGATCGATGAGGTAGATCCCGTTGCGCTCGCCGAGGATGTAGCGGCGCATCTTGGGGTTCCACCGGCGGGTCTGGTGCCCGAAGTGGACTCCGGCGCTCAGCAGCTGCCGCATCGTGACGACGGCCATTCGATTCCTCCAGTCGGTTGCACTTCCCCGTGCGCAGCACCCCTCGGGGCGACCGTGGAACGCGCTCGGGTGCGGGATCGGTTTCTCGTACGCTGCCCGCCGGACGGCAGGCACGCAGGAGATTACCCGCTGCGCCGGGTCCCCGGCCACCCGATCAGGCCCGAGGGTGGGACCTCGAGTAGACCTCGACGAGCCGCTCCCTGCTGACGTGGGTGTAGATCTGGGTCGTCCGAAGGCTGGCATGGCCGAGCAGCTCCTGGACCACGCGCAAGTCCGCGCCTCCGTCGAGGAGGTGCGTGGCCATCGAGTGGCGCAACGCGTGCGGATGGGTGGGCACGGGCGAGCGGCGGTCGACGATGCGACGGACGTCTCGGGGACCGAGCCGCAGGCCCCGCCGGTTCAAGAAGACGGCCGCGGGCGGGCTGTCGGGTCCCGCCACGGCCGGACGGCCCTCTTCGAGCCACCGTCGGAGCGCCTCCGTGCAGCGGGCGTGCACCGGCACTCGGCGCTCCTTGGAACCCTTTCCCATGACCGTCACGGTGCGTGCCTCGAGATCCACGCCGGCGAGGTCCAGCCCGCAGAGCTCGGACACGCGAAGTCCGGCCGCGTAGAGGAGCTCGAGGACGGCGTCGTCGCGCAGCGCGTAGGCGACCGAGCGCGCGACCCTCTCCTCGGCGCGCTGCGCTCCCGCGCCTCGAGAGCCGGTCCCTGCACGACCACCGCCGCCGCTTGCACCGCGGCCCTCCAGCATGACGTCCAGCTCACAGGGGGAGAGCACCGCAGGAAGGCGCCCTCCGGTGCCCGGGGAGCCCAGCCGGCGGGAGGGGTCCTCGTCGACGAGCGCCTGGCGGCGGCACCAGCCGAAGTAGTCACGGAGGGAGGCAGCCTTGCGGGCGACGCTCGCGCGCGCATAGCCGCGGGTCGCGAGGTACGCGAGGTAGCGGCGGAGCAGGAGCCGGTCGGCGGCGTCCGGGCTGGAGCGACCCGCTCGCGCGGCCCACTCGCAGAAGGCTTCGACGTCACCCAGGTACGCCCGCCGGGTGGCGCCAGAGCGTCCGAGCAACGAGCTCGCGTAGTCCCCGAGCCGCCAGGCCGGGGCGACCGTCCGGTCAGCGCCCTCCTCCACCTCCCCACGGTATCGCCGAGTCCGGGCTCGACCGGTCCACCTCGGCCGCTCCCAGGCCGTAACCTTGGTGTCATGGCAGGCCGCATCCTGATCGTGGAGGACGACGAGCGCATCCGCTCCTCCATGCGGCTCGCGCTCGAGGGCGAGGGCTACGAAATCGACGAGGCCGCGAACGGGGAGACGGCGCTCGAGCAGTTCTCCGAGCAGCCCGCCGACGTCGCGCTCATCGACCTCATGCTGCCGGGGATGGACGGCTTCGAGTGCTGCCGAGCGCTCCGCCGCCAGAGCGCGGTGCCCATCATCATCGTCACCGCGCGCGCGGACACCCATGACGTGGTCGCAGGGCTCGAGGCGGGGGCCGACGACTACGTGACCAAGCCATTCGTGACCAAGGAGCTCGGAGCTCGCATCCGCGCCCTGCTCCGGCGCGTCCGCCCGGTCGACGAGGAGCCGACCGTGCTCGCGTTCGGTGACCTGGAGCTCCTTCCAGAAGAAGGGGTGCTCCGCCACATTGGCGGCACCGAGGTCCACTGCACGAAGACCGAGTTCCGCCTGCTCTGCGAGCTGGCCTCGAGCCCCAACAAGGTCCTCAGCCGCGAGCAGCTCCTCGACCGGGTGTGGGGTTACGACTACTTCGGCGACGGGCGCCTCGTCGACGTGCACATCCGCCGGCTCCGCACCAAGGTCGAGCCGGACCCCGCACTCCCCCGCCACATCCTCACCGTCCGGGGCATGGGCTACAAGCTTGTGCCCTAAGCCCCGCTCGCCGGCGCGTCCCGCACGACTGTGGACCCGCTTCGGCCTGAGAGCGCGGGTCATGACGATGTTCGCCCTCGGCGCGCTGGTGCTCTCGGCGAGCATGGGGGCCATCAGCTACTTCACGACGCGGCACTTCCTCGTGGGCGACCGGGAGCGCACAGCGATCCACGAGACCTTGCTCAACGCCACATACGTGAGCCAGCACGTCGCGGCAGGGACACCGATCGACCAGACGCTCACAGCGGTCACATCGCGCTCGCACTCGCTCCTCGAAGAGGGGGGTACGTGGTACGGACGGACATTCACCGTGACCCAGAGCTCGGTCCCCGCCTCGCTGCGCTCGATGGTGATCCGCCACCACACTGCAGCCTCGCAGACCTACGTCCTCCACGGCGCGCCGCAGATCGCCGTGGGCGTGCCCATCAAGTCGATCGGCGGCGCCTACTTCGAGATCTTCAACGTCGAAGACCTGGCCCACACCCTTCGAGTCCTCGCGCTCGCGCTCTTCGGCGCGGGCGTCGTGACCACCGTCCTCGGCGCCGCATTCGGCCGTTGGGCGAGCGGCCGGTCGCTGCGGCCCCTCACCGGCGTCTCGCGCGCGGCTGTGGCGATCGCAGGCGGCGACCTCGGGACGCGCCTCGTCTCGACTGCCGGCGACCCGGACCTCGCCGCGCTGACGAGCTCGTTCAACCGGATGGTCGACCAGCTCCAGGAGCGCATCGAGCGCGAGGCGCGCTTCACCTCGGACGTGAGCCACGAGCTCCGCTCGCCGCTCACCACGCTGGGGGCGAGCCTCGAGGTGCTCGAGGTGCAGGCAGGGTCACTCAACGCGCAGGGCCGCCGCGCGCTCGAGCTCCTCACCGCTGACGTGCGCCGGTTCCAGCGGATGGTGGGCGACCTGCTCGAGATCTCGCGGTCGGACACCGGGTCGGCGGACGTCTCGCTCGAGGAGGTGGACCCCGGTGAGCTGGTGCGCCAGGCGGTCGCCGCGGCATATCGCGCGCTGCCGATCGACTCCCCGCCTCCCGTCGTGCAGGTCGATCCAGCGGTGCAGGGCACGCACCTGTGGGTTGACAAGCGACGCTTCGAGCGGGTCATGTCGAACCTCATCGAGAACGCGTCCCTCTACGGCGGAGGGGCGACGTCGGTGCGTGTGGCACCGGGCGGTCCCGGCACCGCCCCGGCGCGCGCGGTGCGGATCTCGGTGGAAGACGCGGGCCCCGGGCTCCCGCCGACCGAACGCACGCGGGTCTTCGAGCGCTTCTACCGCGGCCACGCGGCGTTCAAGCGCGGCGCAGGCACCGGAACTGGCCTGGGGCTCGCCCTCGTGGCAGAGCACGTCCGGGTGCAGGGGGGGAGGGTCTGGGCCGAGGAGGCGGAGGGCGGTGGAGCCCGTTTCACCGTCGAGCTCCCCGGCCAGCTGGCCGAGCCCGACGACGAGGTCGACGAGGCCACGGAGCCCGACGCCGAGCTCGCGTTGCCCGACGCCGAGCTCGCAGGCGGACGAGACGGCAAGCCCGCAGCCGGGGACGGCCCCGCGTGAGGACGCTGCGGCGGGCGGTGGTGCCGCTTGCGGCCCTCGGGGCTGCGGGCCTCCTCCTCGCCGCCTGCGGGATCCCGACCCAGCCCTCGGCGACCCCGGTCTCGGCGCACCAGATCCACCCTCGCAGAACCGTCAGCGAGCCAACGAGCAGCCCGTGCACAAAGAGCGGCTGCACACGGGCTGCCGTCTTCTTCCTGGCGCCGGACGGTCGCCTGCAGCCGGTCGTCCGGGTGGTCCCGTCGCCTCCCAAGACCGCCACGGTCGTCGGGGCCCTCCTCGCAGGGCCTACGACGTCCGAGCGGGCCCACGGCTTCTCCAGCGCCCTCGGCTCCCGGATCCGGCTGTTGTCGAGCGATCAGACAGCCAAGAAGAGGACCGTGACGCTGAACTTCAACGCTGACTTCGGCACACTCGAGGGCGAGCGCTGGATTCTCGGCGTCGCGCAGGTGGTGTCCACGGTGACGTCGATCATGCCGGGCGTCGGGGTGATCTTCGAGATCGCCGGAGCACAAACCGAAGTGCCGCTCGAGACGGGAGCCCTGTGGACGGGGCCGGTCCACGAGGCGCAGTACGCCTCGCTGTTGACAACGACGACGCCGACCACGACGCCCTGACGCCGGCTCGTGGGCCGGGACCCGGGCGCCGAGAGCCGATCAGCCCGCCGCCTCCTCGCGCCAGTGCACGCGGGGGGCGGCGATCCAGAGGTGCTCGAGGTCGTAGAAGGCGCGGATCTCCTCCAAGAAGACGTGCACGACGAAGTCGCCATAGTCCATGAGGACCCACGTCGCGTCACGGAGCCCTTCGACGCTGAGCGGTGCTCGCTCGGCGCGCGCTTTCACCTGGCGCTCGATCTCCTCCACAAGCGTCCGGACCTGGCGCACATTGCGTCCACTCGTCACGACGAATGCGTCCACGACGCCCAGCGCCTCGTCCATGTCGAGCACGACGGTCTCGTTGCCGAGCTTCTCGTCCGCGACGGCAGCCGCGACGAGCGCCGAACCGGGAAGCGTCAACGGGCCATCACCACGACGACGGCGGCGGCGAAGGCGCCGGCGAGGACGGCGAGACCGGCGAGAGCGTACAGACGGCGTACGTGGCGCGCCCTGCGCCTTGCGCCGTGGAGCGCACGGCGGTCCACGGATGCCGGGTGCTCCCCGGGATCGACGGCGGACCTCTCCGGTGTGAGCACCCGAAGTGGGTCCGTGTCCGTGTCCGACGTCCTCATCCGCTCACAGCGTACAGACCGCGAGCGCGAATGCAGCGGACCACCTCGGGCGGCACGAGACCGTCGACCGGCAACCCCCGTTCCAAGCGCTCCCGCACCTCCGAGCTCGAGACGTCGACCATAGCGTCCTCCACGTACACCGACTTCCACCCCGAGGGGCGAAGTGGCGTGCTGTGCGGCCGGGCGACCACGGCCAGGGTCACCATGTTGCGAAGTTCGTCAACCCGCCGCCAGGTGTCGAGCGCCGGGACGAGATCAGCACCGACGATCAGGTAGAGGTCGAGGGTCACCCCGCGGTGGCCGGCGTCGTCGAGGAGCGCGTCGACCGTGTCAGCCGTATAGCTCGGCCCCCCGCGGTCGATCTCGAGCCGGGATGCTTCCGCGCCCGGGATGAGGGGCACCACGGCTTCGACCATGGCGAAGCGGTCCTCCGCGGCGGTGACGGGGCGCAGCGGCACCTTCTGCCAGGGCTCGTTGGCGACGACGAGGAGCAGGCGATCGAGGTCGAGCGTCCGCATCGAGGCTCTCGCTGCCGCGACGTGTCCGCAGTGCGGCGGGTCGAAGGTGCCCCCGAGGAGCCCGACGCGCTCGGCCGCGGACGGCCGGCGTCCCTTCGCCTGCCCGGACGCAGCCTCGGGACGCGTTGGGCTCGGCATCGCGGCAGCGTAGACGACCGCCCCCTGCCCAGGTCGTACGCTGGGCGCATGACCGTCACCGGGTCTCCGGCCCCTCGCAGAGCATGGCGCGCCAGCTCGTGGCGGTCGTGCCCAGCAGCCCAGCAGCCCGACTGGCCCGACGCCGAGGCCCTGAAGGAGGCGGAGGCGACCCTGGCGGGACTTCCGCCGCTGGTCATCGCGAGCGAAGCACGTCATCTCACCGCCGCGCTCGCGGACGTGTCCGAGGGGAAGGCGTTCCTTCTTCAGGCCGGCGACTGTGCCGAGTCGTTCCGTGAGTTCAGCGCCGACGCGATCAGGGACAAGCTCAAGGTGATGCTGCAGATGGCGGTGACGCTCACCTACGCCGCCGGGGTCCCCGTCGTAAAGGTCGGGCGGATCGCCGGACAGTTCGCGAAGCCTCGCACGTCCCCGGTCGAGCGCATCGGCGGGATCGAGCTCGAGGCCTTCCGGGGGCACATGGTCAACGACGAGGCGTTCGACCCCATAGCCCGGCGTCCCGACGCGGGCCGGCTCGTGGCTGCCTACCACCAGGCGGCCGCAACCCTCAACCTCTTGCGTGCGTTCACCAAGGGCGGTTTCGCCGACCTCTCCCACGTGCATCGCTGGAACCAGCAGTTCGTCGCATCCTCGAACGAGGGGCGCCGCTACGAGCAGATCGCGACCGAGATCGACCGCGCGCTGCGCTTCATGGCAGCCTGCGGGATCGACCTCGCGGCGGAAGAGGGCCTCCACGAGACCGACTTTTGGACCAGTCATGAAGCGCTCGTCCTGCACTACGAAGAAGCGCTGACCCGCCAAGACTCGCTCACCGGCGACTGGGTCGACACGTCGGGGCACTTCCTGTGGGTCGGCGAGCGCACGCGCCAGCTGGACGGCGCCCACGTGGAGTTCCTTTCGGGCGTGATCAACCCGATCGGGGTGAAGCTCGGCCCGACCGTCACTCCCGACGAGGTGCGCCGGCTCTGCGAGCGCCTGGACCCCGACCGAACCCCCGGACGGCTGACGCTCATCACGCGGATGGGCGCCGACAGGGTCGCCGACACGTTCCCCCCGTTGATCGAGGCGGTGCGTGACGCCGGCCATCCCGTCGTCTGGGTCTGCGACCCGATGCACGGCAATACCCTTTCGAGCGAAAACGGTCGCAAGACCAGGCGCTTCGACGACATCGTCGAAGAGATCCGCCAATGGTTCGCCGTTCACCGGTCGCTTCGGACCTGGCCGGGAGGGGTCCACGTTGAGCTCACCGGCGACGACGTGACCGAGTGCCTCGGCGGCGCCGAAGCGATCGCCGAGAACGATCTCGCGCAGCGCTACACGACGATGTGCGATCCTCGGCTGAACGCGCGCCAGTCGCTCGACCTTGCCTTCGACGTCGCGGAGCTGCTGCGGTCCTGACGCGCCCGAGGCCGTCCGGCGCGCCGAGCGCGCTCTGGGCGCCGGACCGCGCAAGAAAAGTGCCTGTATGTGCACGCATTTTGGCTATTTTCTTGCTTTCGGTTCGCGCGTCATTACAATTCGCCCGGGATGGGACCCGTGGGCCGACTACCGCTTTCCCGCGTTCTGCGTCGGGCGTGCCTGGCCCGCCGCCGGCGCTGCGTCGCGGCTGCCCTGACGGTGGGCTTGGCGGGCCTCTTCTCCTGGTCCTTGTCGTGGTCCAGCCTCCCCCAAGCCGGCGCGTCCGGGCTCGGTGGGACAACGTCCGCCGGAGGCCTGTCGGCAGGGTCGTCGGAGAGCCTGTCCACGAGCGCGACCTCCAGCACACCTGGCCCAACGGGCACACAGACGAACGCGCCCGCGCCGTCGGGCACACCGACGAACGCGCCCGCGCCGTCGGGCACACCGAAGACAGCGCCCTCAGGGAGCACGATCCCAGTCCAGGACACCTCCTACTGGCTGGACGCATCGACAGGGGCGGTCTACGGCTTCGGCGGGGCACCCGACTACGGCTCGATGGCCGGTCACCGGCTCGACAAGCCCATCGTGGGCATGGCGGCCATGCCCACAGGCCGGGGGTACTGGGAGGTGGCGAGCGACGGCGGGATCTTCACCTTCGGCAACGCCAGGTTCTACGGCTCTGAAGGCGCCGCGAGGCTCGACAAGCCCATCGTCGGGATGGCCGCGACCCCCACAGGCCGCGGCTACTGGCTGGTCGCCGCGGACGGCGGGATCTTCACCTTCGGGGCGGCCCGCTTCTACGGCTCGACGGGGGGCGAGCACCTCGTCGCACCGGTCGTGGGCATGGCCCCGACCCACACAGGCGACGGGTACTGGCTGGTCGCCGCGGACGGCGGGATCTTCACCTTCGGGGCGGCCCGCTTCTACGGCTCCATAGGCGGCCACGTCCTCGCGCAGCCGGTCACCGGGATGACGCCGATGCCGACAGGCTCGGGCTACTGGCTGGTGGCCACCGACGGGGGCGTCTTCACCTTCGGCGGCGCCGCCGGACGCTTCTACGGCTCGCTCGGCGGTCAGCACGTGCGCCAGACAGTGGTCGGCATCGCCTCGCTCTACGACGGCGAGGGCTACTGGCTCGCAGGCCAGTGGGGGGCCGTGACCGCCTTCGGCGCGGCCGTCTACTGGGGGTCGACCCCAGAGCACATCCCCAGCGCCATCGTCGGCATCGCGACGGCGCTCGGCGACGGCGACCCCGGGCCGCCTTCGTTCCAGCCCGGCAGCTACGGCTACGACGTGTCCGGCTACCAGTGCGGCGCGTTCCCTCCCGCCCCGCACCAGATCGGCGTGGTCGAGGTGGCCGGCTGGTCCTACGGCGCGGTCAACCCGTGCCTCGCCCAGGAGGCGACATGGGCGGCCGGCGGGCTGAACCTCTACACGTTCCTCTCCTACGGGACGTCCCCCACACCTGAGCCCGGGTGCGCAGGCAACGCCACAGCACCCACACAGGCCGCCTGCAACTTCGGCTACGGCGCCGCGCTCGCGTCGTACCAGGAGGCGCAGGCGGTCATCGGCACACGAGTGGACGTGCCGTGGTGGCTCGACGTCGAGCAGATCGGCTTCGCCTCGAGCCCGTCGACCTCGGCGGCCCGCTCGGTTGTGGTGGGCGCGTTCGACGCGCTGCACTACGCCGAGAGCATCAACACAGTGGGCTTCTACTTCTCGCTCGCCCACTGGAACGACATCGTGGGGACGTACAACCCGTCGGGACCGCTGTTCCCGGCGTGGTGGACAGGCCCGACACCGGCCTTCAAGTGCGCCAACGCGCGCACGACGGCCCTGTCCTTCCACGACTCCCTGCCGTCGGGCCCCATCCAGCTCCTGCAGTACACCGACAGCGTCAACGGGCAGCCGTTCGACGGGGACTACGCCTGCTGAAGGCTCTTCGTCCTCGATCCCGGAAGGCCGGCGGAGGGCGGGCGGGCGCGTCTCGAGCGGGCCGGCGCGCGCGTCTCCGGCTCGCCGCGCGACCGGCTTCTTGTCAGGTCAGCTCTGCGACGAACCGCTCCAGCTGCCGAAGGGTGCGGCACTCGACGACCGCGTCACAGTGGACCGCGTACTCGTCGACGATCGAGTCCCCCGACCCCCAGTACTCCCGCGGCTCGGGATTGAGCCAGTACACGTGGCGCGCCTGGCGCTGGAGCTCCTGGAGCACCCACGCTCCAGAGGCGTGGTAGTTGTTGCGCGCGTCGCCGAGCACGAGGACGGTGGCTCGTGAGGTCACCTCGTCGCCCCACCTCCGGTCAAACTCGCCGAACGCGTGCCCGTAGTCGGAATGCCCGTCGAGCCAGACGACGTCGGCCTCGGTCGTGATGCGCCGCACTGCCGCAGCGGGATCGTCGGCGTGCTCGAAGACGTGGGTCACCTCGTCGATCCCGTCGACGAACACGAAGCTGCGCACCTTGGAGAACTGCGAGCTGATCGCATAGACGAGCTCCAGCGTGAAGCGCGCGAAGGAGGCGACGGACCCCGAGATGTCGGCGACGACGAAGATCTCCGGCTTCGAGGGCCTCGGATGGCGGAACCGCAATTCGACCGGCACGCCGCCGGTCGAGAGCGACCGCCGCATCGTCGCCCGGAAGTCGAGCGGACCCCTGCGGCGGTGGCGGCG
>JAJYYT010000048.1 GCA_021800645.1 Actinomycetes bacterium | reverse complement strand
TCACCGAAGCTGAACACCCCGCCGTCTTTGCCCACGAGCCAGTAGCCCTTGCCTGTGGGAGCGGCGGGTAGGGACAGGGTGTCAAACTCGTTGGCGGCCGTACCAGTAAAAGAGCCGTAGAAGCCCGCGTCGCCGAAACTGAACACCCCGCCGTCTTTCCGCACGAGCCAGTAGCCGTGTCCGTCGGGGGTGGCCACCATGCCCACGATGTCAGAGACGTGGACGCCCATCCCTGGGAGCGAGCCGTAGAATTTCGCGTCGCCGAAGGTGAAGACACCGCCGTCTTGGCCCACGAGCCAGTAGCCCTTGCCGTCCGGTGTCGGGGTTCCCCCCGGGGTGCTGCTCGGGATGTAGGGCGTGGGAGCGATGCCCACGATCGGGGCGCCGAGCGACTTGCCGGCCATCGAGCCGTAGTTGGCGGCGTCCCCAAACCCGCTCACCGCGCCGTTCGCCTCAGCGAGCCAGTAGCCGCCCTGGTCGAAGGTGGGTGCCATGCCCACGACTGGCGAGCCGAGCGCTCTGCCGGCCGCCGAGCCGTAGAAGCCAGCCGACCCGAAGGTGAACACGCCGCCGTCGGAGGCGAGCTCCCAGTAGCCGGACCCCGGGATCGGCGTCGAATAGGCCTCGGTGCCGCCGCGGAGCACGCTGAAGGTGTTCGACCCGACGGCGCTCCCGGTCGCTCCCGACGTCCACACGTCGTAGAACTCGTTACTCACCGTGTTGTTCTTGATCGACGTGCCGGTGACGACAGGCGAGCCCGGGGGCGGGATGGGAGACGTGGCGACCACGATCCCTGCGGGAACCGCCGGGCCGTCTGTCGTCAGCCAGTCGTCCCCGGAGAGCGTGTTGCCGGCGACCGTGACGGCCGACACCTTCGAACCGGGCGCGTCGCCGTGCACGATGATCCCGGGCAGCCCGGCGCCAGTGACGGTGTTCCCTGTCACGGCCACACCCGAGAGCGATGCGCCCACGCCGGCCGTTGCGACCACGATGTTGCCGATCACCGGGCCATGAGGACCGAAGTGCCCGGGGCTGCCGGTCAAGGTGTTGTGGGAGATGGCTCCTCCGGTGATCCCCGCGCCGGGATTGCGGGACGAGAAGACGATGCTGCAGCCGCCGTACACAGCTGAGATCGTGTTCCCGCTGATGACGTCGTTGTTCGACGGCCGAAGTGTGCTCGGCTTGGGCCCGCCGGGGTTCGTCGGGCCGTCGTCGGCGACGCCGATGCCTCCGGCGAAGTCGCCGCTCAACGTGTTCCCCTCCACCTTCGAATTGGACGTCCCGATGAGCTCCAACGCGTTGTCGAAGGCGATCGCCGGTGTCGGTGAGGTGCCGTCGCCCTTGACGACCGAGTCCTCCACCGTGACGTCTGTCGAGTTCTGCACGAGGATCCCCTCGTCGTTCGCCCCGGTCACGGTGACACCCTTGATGGTGACGTTCTTCGCTGTCGGGCCCACGTAGAGACCGACGTCGCAGCTCTTCGCTGTGATCGTTGTGCCTGTGAGCGTGGATGTCGACGTGCTGACGACCTTGGCCGCGCTGAGGCCGGTTGTGCCGGCCTGGACACACGTCGCCGCCGCGGAGGCCGGAGCCTGGCCGAGCGCCAGGGCGCCTCCGACGCCGGCGAGCGTCACGACGGGCAGGCCAAGCACGGCGAGGCCGCCGACCCCGAGGAGGCCCGTCACGACGCGCCGTGCCGTGCGACTCGTAGGTCGTGGAGATCTCGGACGTCGTGGGGATCGGGTCATCTGCGACTTTCCTCCTTGGTCGGTTCTCGTTCCCACTGGCACTGCGCCGACGCGGCTTGTGCCTTCACTTCGCTGTGTGAAGTGACGTCGTCGCCACCGAGCCTGGGGAGCGGTGTGCCCGCACGAAGCTCACCAGCTCGTTGCCGTCGCGCACGATCCCCCGCATCCCGGTCTCGACGATCTCGGCCTCTCCTGCCAGGCGTCCCTCGTCGAGCGCCTGTTCGGCTAGGTGCAGCACCACGGCGACCGATGAGCCCACCGCGCCATGTTGCGACGGACGCGCATCCGCCGCGCATCCTTCAGACCTGCCCGCGCACCCGCCGCTCGAGCCCGACGAGGCGAGAGGACACCGTCACACCCAGCTCCCCGGCAAGCGCACGTGCCCGATTGAGCACCTCGAGGGCGGCTCCGAAGCGGTCGTGGTCGGCCAGCAGCTCGGCGAGGCCCACGTAGCGATCCTCGTCCACCGGATCCGAGTCGATCGCTGCGCGCAGGCAGCGTTCGGCCTCCTGGACGTTGCCGCTGGCGAGCTCCGACTGCGCCCAGGTGTCGAGCAGCCCCAGGCGAAGGCGGCGGAGCCGCTCGCGGGCGCTCGCCGACCACGGCTCGTAGAGGGCGTCGGGCAGCAGATCGCCGCGGTAGGCGGCAAGGGCTGCAGCGGCCTGGCGGCGCCCGAGCTCGCTGTCGCCTTCTCGCAACGTCGCGATCGCCCGGGCCGCTTCGACCTCGAAGCAGGCCACGTCGAGCTCGACACCTTGTCCGAGCACCAGCAGGTCGCATCTTCGCACCACGAGCGGGCCGGCTGCCCGGTGGAGACGGCTTAGCACGTTGCGCAGACGGCGCCGACCACGCTCGACGGTGACCTCGGGCCAGAGCACCTCGATCGCCTGCTCGACGTGCAGCCCCGCTCGCTCCACCACGAGGAGCTGGACGAGCCGGGCAACCTGTGGCTCGAGGTGAGCGTGGCGGGTGCCCTGCACGACTGCAAACCCGCCGAGCGCGGAGATCACCGCCCACGGCCGCGCATCGCTGGCGCCCGGGGCCGGCCCGATCGCGGCGGCCACCCTGGCGAGCAGCTCGTGGGGGGAAGCGAGCCGGCCCTCGTGGGCCAGCTCCTTGGTGCGTGCACCCGCCTTCGTGCGTGCCGGCGCCAGCGCTGCCTCGAGCGGTCCGTCCCAGCCGGCCGGCAGGAGGACCCCGAGACGTTCACCGAGCCCTTCTGCCAGTCCCGCAAGCTCCAGCGCGAGGAAAGGATGTGGCTCGGCCACACAGGCCGCCAGCGCGAGCAAGGAGAAGGCGAGGCTCCGATCGTCGCCGAGCTCTTCGAAGGCCGCCGCCGCTTCGAGCGCGTCCGTTCGGCCCTGCTCGCGCGCGGTCAAGAACCAGCAGGCGATGGAGCGATGGAGAAGGCTGATCGCACGGCCGTGAAGGTCGCCCAGCGCGAGCTGCAAGGTCGCGGTCTGCCCCAGATCCCGGCATGCGTCCTCGTAGCGGCCCTGCTGGACGGCGACGAGCGCGAGGTTCGCAGAGACCAGCGCTGACTCACCGGGTGCATCCAGCTCGGCGAGCAGGCCAAGGGACTGAGAGAAGAGCGACGCTGCCGGACCCAGCTCCGCGGAGAAGAGCGCGACCAGCCCGAGGTGATTGAGCGCCCTCGCCCCGAGGTCGCGCCTCGCACTCTCGAGCGCAAGCGCACGGGCGGTGGCGAGCGATTCGCGAGCGGCCGGGTGGTCACCCTGGCGCCAGGCGAGCATCCCCAAACCGTCGAGCAGGTGAAAGCGTTCGGGCGCGTCTGCAGGGACGATCCTCAGGATCTCTTCCAGCCAGCGGCGCCCTTCGCTGAGCTGGTTGCGAAGCTCCCAGTAGCGCCACAGCTCCTTCGCCAGCCCCGCAGCAGTCAGATGGTCACGCGATGCGCACGCGATGCTCAGCGCCTCTCGGATGTTGCGCTGCTCGAGTGAGAGACGCTCGAGCCACTCCGCCTGGTGCGCACCGGTGACGAGCGCCTCTTCTGCGCCTCGGACCGCGTGAAGGCACCACTCGAGGTAGGCCCGCGTGAGGACGCCCAGCCGACCCTCGCGTCCGAGCTGTCGGACCACATGGCGGCGCACGAGCGGGCGCAGCGTGTAACGGCCGATCGCGCCCCGTCCTCCGACGACAGCGATCGACCGGTCGACCAGACCTGCGAGCCCGGCCACCACCTCGGTGAGCATCGGTGCGCTCCCGGTCCCAGCCACGACCCGGTGGAGCGTCGCGGCCTCGACCCCGCCGGCGAAGACCGCGAGGTGGTCGAGCAGCTGGCGTTCGGCGGGGTCGAGCAGCGCCGTGCTCCACATGATGAGCGCGTCGAGCGCACGTTGCGGGTCGGCGCGCGCCCGGTCGCCTGCGGCCGCATGCAGGCGTGCATGGAGCTCGTCGGCGAGCTTCTCGATCGGGCCCGATGCGGCGAGCGATCCGGCGATCTCGAGGGCGAGGGGGACGCCGGCGAGGTCCCTGCAGATCCGCGCGACCGCGTCCCACCCCGACGCGTCGAGCTCGAGATCCGGAACGGCGAGCTGTGCTCGCCGGGCGAGCAGCTGGGGCGCCTCGTAGGCGTGGATCAGCTCGGGGGAGCGCAGAGCGGCCGGCGGCACCGACAGGGCGCCCACGCGCAGCACCTGCTCATCGGGGACGCGGAGCGGCCGGCGGCTCGTCAAGAGGATCCGTACCCCGCGACACTCCTCGGCGATGGACCGGACCAGCGTGGCAGTGGCTCGGACTGCCTCGTCGACGCCATCGAGCACGAGGAGCAGCTCCCTCGAGGCAAGGGTCCGAGCGACATCGGGCAGGGAGGTGAAGAGGTCGTGCTCGCCGAGGGCCTCCGCCACGGCTGCGATCACCAAGGACGGATGTGCGATCCCTTCGAGCTCGACTACGACGGTGCCGTCGGCGAGCTCTCCAAGACGGGCGGCCGCCTCGAGCGCGAGGCGGGTCTTGCCGATGCCGTCCAGGCCGGCGAGCGTGACAGGGTGTCCCGTGGCCAGCGCGCTTGCCAGCTCCGCCAGCTCACGGCTGCGGCCCACGAGCACGAGCGGGCCGGCCACGCTCGGCCAGCGGCCCGAGCCACGTACGGGTTGTGCAATCGGCGACGCGCGTGCTGTGCCGTCTCCCCGAGCCCGGTGTGCGATCGTCGCTGCGTTGCCGCCGTACCCAGCGGAGCCGGGCATGCTCCTCCCTCCGCCCAGATCCCGCTTCACTGCTCGTCCTTTGCACTGCCGTCCCTGCGGGCCACACCGGGACAGGTCCGCAGCCGCCCCTACGGGTGCCGCTCCCCGCGGCGCAGCCACGAAACGATCCCAACAGTACAGCGTGCCTGGTCGCACGCCCCGCCTCGGGTCACGGTGTCTCTGTGCCCAGACCGCGCACGTGCCCCGGGCGGCGCCATTGCATAGGCTTGGGCCCGGTGCTTGACATCGGGCTGTCGTTCCTCGTTTACCTCGCCCCGCTCATCCTGCTGGCGCTCCTCACCGCCGCCCTGGGCGGCGTCAGGGGGTGCGGCCCTCGGCGGGTGCGTGTACCCGCGGCGGAGGTGCGTGCCGGAGCCAGGGTCCACGAGGACCGGTCTCCTGTGGTGCTCGCGTCGGACGCCGAGCGCGACGAGGCGCTCCAGGCGATCTCCTACGCCGTCGGGGAGGGGCGACTCACGCTCGACGAGGCGAAGGTGCGCATCGAGGCCGTCCTGCACAGCCGGCACCGACATGAGCTGACCGACCAGGTCGGGGATCTCCCGCAGCGGGCACAACCCTTGCCGGTCGATCGCCGGCAGCCCTCTCGCCGACAGCTCCTGCCTCTCGGCTTGGCCGCGCTGGCTGCCGTCGGGGTGCTCGCCGCGGTGATCGCCCAAGCCGTCGACGGCGCCTGGGAGCTCTGGCCGGTGGCCGTCGCCGGCTGCACCCTCTGGGCAGTCCGCCCCCGGCACTGAGCGGCGACCCCGCGAGCCCTGCACGCCCGGCGAAGCGCGCTTGCGCGCCGAGTCGAAACAGGACGCCGACCGATGGCACCGGGCATCGACGTCGGCCTCCTGGCTTGCCGGTCCAACGCGCCGGCATCGACGTCCAGCGCCGCGAAGAGAGCGTTGGGTGCTTCCTCAGCCCGACCCCGCCATTGCACCGGGCACCGGCGGTACCAGCACCTCGGGGCTCGCCCGTCCCGACGGATCCGGAGAGCCCGCTCACGCCTCTACGACGAGCTTCGCCGATCGGGATGCCCGAGCCGGGTCGCTACCTTGCCGCTCCTCCCCTACAGGGCTCCTCCCCTACAGGTTCGCCGCCATCGTGCGGACGATCTCGGACGAGAGCGCCTCGGGACCGCCGAGCACCATGAGGAAGGCGACCCGCGTGGCCGGGCTTCCGATCCCATGGCTTCCCACGTCACGCAGGTAGCTCGCCAGGTCGCTGCCGATCGTGGACTGGCTCTCGGTCAGCACGATGGGAACCGGCCCCGAGCCGTGGTAGCCGCGGGCGGCGAGGTCCGCCCCTGCGAGCCCGTCCTCGAAGCCGTTGCCACGGGCGACCGCAAGCCCCCCGGTGCGGGTGTCCCAGCCGAAGCCGGAATGCGCTCCCGAAGAAGCGGTCTCGAGCTTGGCGAGCTCGACCGAGGTCCCCATGTAGTCGGCGCCCGCGACCCGCAGGACCGAGACCCCGGCCGCTTGCAGGCCGGCGACGACGGCTGTGGAGACCGCGAGCGGGCCGCCCAGGAGCACCACCTGGCGGATCCCGAGGGAGCCGATCGCCTGCGTGGTCGCAGCCGGAACCGCCGTGGGTGTCGCAAGGAGGATGGGGAGGTCGGCTGCGTAGGAGAGGACCGCGCCTCCCTCTGCATCTTGGAACTCCCGGTCGCTCGCGACGATCGCAGTTGGGACCGCTCCGCCGGGACCGGATGCCGACGAGATGCCGCTCGTCGTGTTGAACGCGCCGTTCGACTTGTAGGACGACGCGAGATCGGCGGTGCCGACGAAACCCGCACCGACGAACGCCGCCACCTTGGCGGCGGTTGTCGCCGCGGTCGCACCCGCGATCCTCGTCACCTGCAGGTCCGAGCCCGTCGGGCTCGTGCCCCCGCAGCTGTCGGCGGGGGTAGACGACAGGGTCGCGACGACCGCTGGGGACACCGCCAGCGGACCTCCCACGACGTAGACGTGCGTGATGCCCTCGAGTTGGAGCTCGGCCCTCGTCGCCACAGAGAGCGTGGACGTCGGCGTGAGCAGCGTCCCGGTGCCGAGATCCTTCGCCAGGTACGCGCTCGCGAGCGCGTCGGCGTAGGTCTGGTCGGTCGCGAGTACGACGGGACGGTTCCCGGTGGTGCCCGGGCAGGTGCCGAGGAACGCGTGGGAGAGCTCCGTGGCTGCGGTCGCGTCGGCTGTCGTGCCGTAGACGCGCTCGACGCTGACCGATGAGGAACTGACCGATGAGGAGGAGACCGGCGTCGCACCGACGCCCTCGAAGGCCCCCGCGTCGCAGGCGGCCCCCGGTGTCGTCTGGCGAGTCACCCCCCGCTCGTCCGTGGTCACCAAGGTGCCGCTCGCTGTGACCTTGCAGGACGCGCCGGGAACTTCGCTGAGAGCGGGGCTGCCGGCGAGGAGGGCAAGGGTCGGTGGCGACGTTGGCGCTGTGTTGGTCTCGAGCGTGGTCGCGAGGTGCAGTGTCGGTGCGTCGACGGTCACGGATGTCGTGAATGTCGTGCATCCCGTTGTGGACGTCACGACGTCGAAGGAGCCGGAGAAGGGCGTCGATGTGCGGGCGCACGTCGAGGCGTCGAAGATCGACGCGGTGACCGTCGCTGTGCCGACGTCCTCGATGGCGCCGCCGTTTGCCGTCGCGGTGTCGGCGGAGAACGTGTCGAACGCCGCGGTGGCGGTCGAGTAGATCCCGAGTGCGCCACCGTTTGCGGCGGAGTCATGCACGAAGGTGTCGTCCACCAGCGTGCCGCGGCCTGTTGTGATTGTGACCCCACCGCCGATTGTCGCGACGTCTGTCGAGAAGGTGTCGTCGATGATGGTAGCGGTGCCGGAGCTGTAGACACCGCCGCCTGTCGCAGTCGCCGAGTCGTTCGAGAACGTGTCGTCGGTGAGCGTCGCCGTGGCGTCGTTGTAGACGCCGGCTCCCAGCGTCGCGTGGCCGTCGTCGATCGCGAGGCCTCTCAGCGTCACCGTGCCACTTGTGATCGCAAAGTCGCGTGTCGTTCCGCCGCCGCTCACGAGGGTCGAGCCGGGGCCGGAGCCCACCAGGCTGAGCGAGGCGAGCCCGCCCGCCGCGATGGTGACACCACCGGTGTATGTCCCAGGAGCAATTGTGACGGTCACCGCGTCACGGGGCAGCGCTTCGGCAGCGGTGACCCCTTCTTGGATCGTCTTGCACGCTGTCGCTCCGGGGCCCGTGCACCCCGCCGTCTTGGTGCCCGACGTGGCGTCGACGTAGAGGGTCACCGTTGTGGCGAACACCGGAGTGATCACGACCTCGGGGGATGCCGCCGTGGTGGTGACCGTCGCGCTCCCAAGGACTCCCGCTGCGACGAAGTCGGAGCCGCCACCGCCACCACCGCCGCCACCCGAAAGTGTTGTGCTCTGGACCAAGCACCACGCGCCGCCTCCGCCGCCGCCACCGCCAGGTAGGCCGCCTCCGCCTCCGCCGCCGCCGCCGCCGATGTAGCCCTCACCACCGCCGCCACCGCCGCCCGGCGCCGACCCGCCCTCCCCCTGGCCCCCGAGGCCTTTCGAGACTGTGCCGCCGGCGAAACCGTTGCCAAGGGTGCCCGCCCCGCCGGCGCCGCCGGCATGACCGATCCCGCCGTACGTGGCGCATGTGCTTCCCGGCACGCCTGCTGTGCCGCCGGCATTCGAAGTGCCGGTGCCGCCCCCGGCTCCAGCTCCCGCCTTGTGGACCAAGGTGGGCACCCCACCGTCGGAGCCCGATGTTCCCGAGAACCCTGCTTTCCCGCCGGCCCCGCCGCCGTAGCGCCCGTTGCCCCCGCCGCCACCGCCGCCACCGGCGACGACGAGCACGGCTGTTGTAGAGGCGCATGTGGCGCAGGTCCGCACCAACGACGCACCACCGCCCGCGCCACCGCTGCCGTGTGTCGCACCACCAGCAGCACCTCCGCCGCCGTCAGGGGACGTGATGCTCGTCGACCCAGACGCACCGTCGGCGCCCACCGTCACGTACAACGTGGCGCCTGGCGCCACGGGAAGCGTCGCGGTCACCTCACCGCCGTCTCCCCCGGCGCCGCCGCCTGCGCCACCAGCCGCGCCGCCCTTTCCGCCGATCGCGGTGATCGTCACCGCGGACACGCCGGCAGGGACCGGATAGGTTCCCGACGAGGTGAACGTGGTCGGGGACCCTGTCGACGCGGCGGCAACCGAGGGCGCCAGCGCGGTTGCCCCCATGCCAAGGGCGGCACCTGCGGGGAGCGCCAGGACGAGCGCCCCGAGGATCGGGAGGAACGAACGACGCTTCCTCCCCGCTACCGCACCCATGAGGCGACCAGCCAACGATCTCATTCAGCTCCCTCCGCTTCCGGGTTCCCCATCAGGTGTTCATCGGCACCACGGTTGTGGGCGCCAAACCGTAGCGCAGCGACCACCATCGGTCGGGGAACCGCGTACGAGGCCCTGGGTCGCCGCCGAAGTGCGGTCGAACCTTCCTCGAAGGCCCGACGAGACTGCCAGGGAAGAATCCATCCCGCCGCCAACGAAAAGCCGATCCGACGCGGGTACGAGACGTTCGCAAAGGTCGACATCCGCGCCGCCCAGGGCCTACCCCGCCGGTTCGCCGCTCCCCCACCGTTGGGCGTAGACAGCACAGGTGTACCCGCCACACCCTTCGTGATCGGCAGTCACACGCCGATGGAAGCAATGTCCCCGACTGCGATGCAAGCAGCCTGGACACGCAACCTCACGTCGTACAGTCCGTACACGCCATCAGCAGGGGGCCTATCGGACCGGGAACCGCCCCGTGACTGCAGCCCGCAATGGAACGGTGCGGTCCACCGCGTCGTCTATTGCAGTGTGACCGCGCCGCGACGCTCAGGACTCCGCACCCGGCGTGCTTCGCTGGACGCGTGCAGCGAGTTCGCACGCGAGGTCACGCCCAGGCTCTTGCGGACCGCGCTGCTGCTCCTCGCCGACCGCCCCGCGGCAGAGGACGCGACCCAAGCGGCGCTCTTGCGGGTCTTCGGGCGCTGGGAGCACGTCACGTCGAACCCGTCGGGGTCGATCTCCATGTACTGGGAGATCACCTGCAGCAGGTCCTCCTTGAGGTGCTCCATGAGCTGCGGCGACACGCTGGAGCGGTCGTGGACGAGCACGAGCCGCAGCCGTTCCTTGGCGACCGTGCGGCTCGCGATGTCGCGTCCGAACACGCGGTTGATGAGATCCAGCACGCTCATGCGCCCTCCCTCACGAGCTCTGTCCGAAGCCCATCAGTCGACGGACCCGGCTGAGGAAGCCCGTGTCCTCCTCGAAGGACGGGAACGGCACGTTCTCGCCGATGAGCCGGCGGGTGATGTCCC
>JAJYYT010000047.1 GCA_021800645.1 Actinomycetes bacterium | reverse complement strand
ATGTAGAAGAGCACGACCGAGGTGATCATGTAGCTGAGGCCGATCACCTTGTGGTCGGTCGTGGTGATCCACTTCATGAGCCCGCTCGGCCCGTGCTCCTCCTCGTGGGCGTGCGCGTACTCGCCGCTCGCGATCTGCGGAATGATGACGTCGGTCACGATCCTGCTCCCCCTGTCCCGCTTGCGAGCGCTGTGCGGCTCGTCGAGCTGGCGAGCGCTTGCTTCTCAGCTGTGGAGATCGACGTGCTCGGCCCCTTCGAGCGGTGCTTGCTCACCCAGACCGCGAACTGCGACGGCGTCACCACCTTCACCCGGAAGCGCATGAGAGAGTGGTACAGGCCGCAGTACTGCGTGCACTGCCCGCGGAACGTTCCCAGTGTGTGGAGGTTGACCGTGAACTTGTTGACGATGCCAGGCTGGGCATAGCGGCTGAAATCGAAGGCGGGCACGTAGAAGCCGTGGATGACGTCGTGGGACTGCAGGTAGATCCGCACCGTCTCGTTCTGCGGGAGGACCATCTCGGGATCCTGGAGCTCCACTCCGATGACTGTCACGTGCTTTGTTGTGTAGTGGAATTGCCAGCCCCACTGGAACCCGGTCACGGTCACCGACATCTTCGGCGCGGGAAGTGCGTCGACGTTGTTCTCGGTGACGAAGGTGAAGCCGAAGAGGATCAGGACGAAGACGACAGGGATGGCCGTGTAGATGATCTCGAGCAGCGTGTGGTACTGGGTCTGCCGGGGGATCTCGTCGGAGCGCCGCCGGTAGCGGAGCGCCGCCCACATGATGAGGACGAAGACGAAGACGAACACCGCCGCGCCGGCGATGAAGAAGCCCTGCCAGAGCTTGATGGAGTCCTGTCCCTGGGACGTGATCGGCTTGTGCGCCCCGAAGGTGGGGAGCTGGCACCCGGCGAGGAGGAGCCCCCCGGCGAGCACGAGGGCGGCGGCAAGCCATCGCGGACGACGTCCTTTGGCTCGCGGGCGCCCGTTCGTCGAGGCAGCCGATGGTTGCGAGCCAGAAGCGGTGGAGAGGCTGCCTGACGGCGACGGATCCACGGCTGGGCAGACTAGCGAACCCGCTGTGAGAATTCGAAGTAGCAGGTCGGAGCGTTGCAAGCCTGTGGACGACCGCGACGCGGACCTCTCGGGGGCTAGGAGGCTGCCGACTCGTCGTGTGCGTTCGGCGTCTCGGACGGGCTCGCTCCGTCCCTCATCCCCTTCTCGAACTCGCGCTTCGCGGAACCGAGGTTGCGAGCGAGCTTCGGGATCGCGGCGCCGCCGAACAGCACGACCGCCACCACGATCAGGACGATGAGCAGGTCAGGCCCGAAGATGTCTGCCAGCATCGCTGTCTCCTTGCGTCGGCAGGCACGTGCCCGCCGACGCAAGGGTACTGCGTCCGGCACGCTCGCCGTACCCCGGGGGACGCCGGGAGGACATCGGGGGCACGCTGGGTGATGCCGGGAGGGCGGCGGGGGGGCAGCGGTGCTGCGGCCGTCAGCGCCCCTGCCAGTTGGGCCTGCGCTTCTCGGCGAAGGCGACCGCTCCTTCCAAGGCGTCCGGGGAGCTGAACACGACGCCCACCGCCTCGTCGGTGAGCCGCCAACCCTCCTCCTCGTCCGCGTCGGCGGCGCGCAGCATGACCGCCTTGGAGTGCCTCACGGCGAGCGGCGCGTTCTCCGCGATCCGCTCGGCGAGCACCAGGGCCTCGTCGAGGAGCTCGTGGCGGGGCACCACGCGGTTGACGAGGCCGAGCGCGTACGCTCGCTCAGAGTCGATCGGGTCCCCGGTCAGGGCGAGCTCGAGCGCGATCGAGAGCGGGAGGCGCTTCGGGAGGCGAAAGAGGCCTCCTGCGCCCGCGATGAGACCGCGCTTCGCCTCGGGGATCCCGAAGGTCGCATGATCTGCCGCCACCACGAGGTCGCACGAGAGCATGATCTCGAGACCGCCGGCGAGCGCCGAGCCGTTGACCGCGGCGATGAGGGGCTTGGGGAAGCTCCGCCGGGCGATCCCGCCGAACCCCCCCCTGGCGTTCATGACTGCCGCGCCCTCCCCTGCGGCGAAGGCCTTCAGGTCCATGCCCGCGGAGAAGGCCTTGTCTCCGCTGCCCGTGAGCACCACCACGAGTGCCGCAGGGTCCTCGGTGAGCTCGTCGAAGGCCGCGGCGAGCCCCTCGCTCACCGCGCCGTTGATCGCATTGCGTGCGTCGGGGCGGTTGATGGTGAGGATCTCCACGTGCCCGCGCCGCTCCCTCAGGACCTCGTCTGCCATGGCTCTCCTTCCGGTGCTCGCCGTCCGCCGGGGACGCTACTCCGCCTCGCCTCGAGACCTGCGCCCCGGGTCATGCCATGCTGTCGCCGTGCCCCAGCCCCTCTTCGGCCTGAGCGCCGCAGGCTACCGGCTGGAGGGGGGGTTCAACGGCCGCGGCGAACCGCAGAACAACTGGGGGGCGTGGGAACGCGCGGGGAAGGTCCGTCTCCCTGCGCCGGGGCAGCCGGGCACGTGGGAGGACCCCGGCCGAGTCCTCGACCTCGCGGCGGCAGCAGGCGCGGAGGTCCTGGCGATCTCCGTCGAATGGGCGAGAATCGAACCGCGTCCGGGGGAGCTCGACGGATTCGCGCTCGAACGGTACGCGGCGACCTTCGCGGCGGCGGCCTCCCGCGGCATCACGCCGATCGCCGTGCTCCATGACGTCGCCCACCCTGCATGGCTCGGCGAGGAGTTCTGGCTGACCCCCGGCGCGCCGGACCGATTCAACGACCACGTCGCGCGCGTCGTCCCACCGCTCTGCGCGTCGTGCCGCCATTGGGTGACGCTGCGCCAGCCCAACCTGGTCGCACTCGCAGGGTGGGTCGACGGCCGACACCCTCCCAGACGGATGGGCGCGTTGGCGGACGCATGGGCGGTCGTCGACAATTTCCTCACCGCGCACGTTCTCACGTACGCGACGATCCACAACCAGCAGCCAGGTGCGCAGGTCCTCCTCGGGCTCCGGGCGTCCTCGTCCTACGACTGGGACCGGCTCATGGTGGACCTCCTGTGCGCGCCCGCGCTCGGCGTCGAGCGCGAGCGGCTCGACGCGTGGATCGCGGAACGCCGCGCCCTTCACGACGCCGCGATCCCGCCGGCCGATCTGCTGGACTTGACGTGGCGACGCCTCGCCGGCGCCACGGCCCCATTCGGCTCCTGTCGCGGCCTCGCCCGTCCCTCGCCCGGGCGCGCGCCGGGGGTTGCGTACCTGTCCGCCGCTCGCGGCAGCGGACAGGCGCGGTGCGGGGCGCCCGCGTCCACACGCCTTCCGTCCTACCCCCTCGACGCGCTGCTCGTCGTGTGGTGCCCGCCCCACGTCGCGCCGCCACGCACCGGCGCGCGCCGGGCACCACGCGCCGGCAGGCCCTGGAACACGTCCGCTCCACCTCTCGTCCGGCCCGACCCGCTGGGTCTCGCCCGGTGGTGCCGGGAGCAGGCGCGCGCCGTTCCCGGGCTCGCGCTGTGGGTCGAAGACGGCTTCGCGACGCGTGGCGCCGCGCCGCGTCCCGACGGCTGGGACCGCCGGGCCTACCTGCACGCGCAGGCGGCGGCCCTGCGGCGCGCCCATGCGATCGACGGCGTCCCGATCGGGGGCTACCTCTACTTCGCCACGCACGGTGGTGGCGATCCGACATGGCCCGACGCGGACTTCGGCCTCGGCGGTGACGCGCCGGCATTCCGGCATCTCGTCACCGGCGATTCGCCTGCGCCGGGCTCGTCCTGACACGGCGACGGTCCGTTGCCTGGCGCCGGCCGGTCTCCCCGGCAAGGAGGTGGCAGGTCAGCGGACCGAGCGAAGCACGGTGCGGGGCACCGAACGTGCAGACAGCTCGCGCCCGCGCGTGCCGACCGCGGCCACGAAGCGCCGGCCGCTGTCCAGGCGGGTGAGCACGTCAGCCTGTCCCTGGGGGCGGGCCAGCATCCACGAGTGGCCCCCGGGCACCCACTGCACGGCCGTGCGGGCGCAGCCGGCGAACTCCTCGGCAGTTGGCGTGCCCACGACGTGGTCGAACGATCCCCACTCGGCGAGCATCGGCACGCCGGCCTCCGCGAGCACGCCGACCGCGTCGCGCAGGTCGACGGTCAGGAGCATCGCCCCGATGGGCAGGGTGAGCCCCATGGTGCGGACGTTGTGGCGCACGTCCGGGAGGACCGAGAGGAACGTCGCCATCCTGCCGAGGAGCAGATCGGGAGTGTCCGCGACGAAGGCCGCGAAGAGGTCTGCGAACGGCGCCATGTTGGGCGAGAGGACGCCCATGAGGGTCTGGACCGCGCCGTGGCGGTCACGCCAGGCGGGGGTCGCGACGCCGTCGCGGTAGACGATGCCGAGCGTCCCCTCGGGTCGCTCGTGGGCGTACTGCACGGCGACCGCGCCCCCCATCGAGTGGCCGAGCAGAACCACCGGTCCAGCGCCTAGATGGTCGACGACGTGCGCGACCTGTTCCGCCAACGCGCCGATCGAGACTTCGTGCCAGCCGAGCGGGTCGCTGCCTCCGAAGCCGGGGAGACAAGGGTTCACCACCCGCCAGCCGAGCCTCTCGGCGAGGCACACGCTCTCGGGCCAGTACATCCGGCCCCCTGCGAAGTAGCCGTGCACGTTGACCGCCCAGACGGGCGGGCTCTGCGGACCGTCGGGGCCGTGGGCGTCCTCGTTGTCGGAGACCGCGTAGCGGAGATGCCTCGTCCCGACGTGGAGCACTCCCGGCACCATCCGGACTCCGGTCCGCCGACGGCGGACCCACCCCCACGGCGAGGTGATCGCACGTGCCGGGGACGTGACGGCGCGCGCCGGTGACGCGATCGCCGACCTCAGCGCGCCGAGCCCAAGCCGGGCAGTGTCCCACATCGAGCTGTCAGCCTCGGGCGCCGTCGCCGCGGTCATCGCTGCGGTCCTCGCCTCCACCGGAACCGCCCACGGTCTTCACCCATGTCACCCCCGAGCCCACCGCCCAGCGTCCTGCGAGCGTTTGCAACGATGCGAGACGACGCTACACGGCGCGCGGCGAGGAATGTCAAGGAATGTGCGGACCCAGAGCCGCCACGGTGGTGCTCACCGGGACGGTGCTTCCCGCCGCGCGCGGTGCTTCCGCCCCGGACGGCGCTCCCCATCGCGCGCGGCGCTTCCCGCCGCGCGCGATGGGGGCGCTAGGTGACGTCGCGACGGAAGGTCGTGAAGTAGCCGAGGACCGTCAACCCCACGCCCCAGATCACGAGGGCGATCGCGCCCAGCCACCAGCTGAGGAGGACGTGGGCTGTGAGTGTGCCGCCTCCGGCGCCCGGACCGCGCGGCGAGAGCCCTCCTGCGACCGCCTGGGTCGCTCGTGTGGGGAGGAAGTTGACGTCGATGTGCGCGAGCGAGCCGAAGATGGCGACGATGATCGGCTCGAGCACGAGCGTGAGTCCCAGAGCGAGGATCACCCCGGCGATCTGGTTGCGCACGAGCGTGCCGATCCCCATGCCGTAGACGGCCAGCAGCACGAAGGCGGCGAGCATGCCTGGAACGACGGGACCGACCTCGTGGCCCAACGCGGACACCGACCCGCCCTCGGCGAGGAGGAGCGGGATCCCCATCGCGGCGATCATGGCGAAGGAGACGACGCCCATGAGCAACCCCCACAGCGCGGATGCGAGCACCTTGGCACCGAGGACGTCCGCGCGACGAGGGTGGGCGAGCAGGGTGGAGGTGAGGATCCGATGGCGGTACTCCGTGGTGATGGACAGGACTCCGAGGACGGGGGACATCACGATTGCTGCCGTGTAACCGGCGCCCATGAGCCGCCGCAGGCCGGCGGTGGTCGTCGGCGCAAGGAAGTGCACGACCCCGTTGGCGCCGTTGATGAACGCGGTGGTGACGCCGAGCCCCGTCAGCAGCACGACGACGGCGATGCAGACCCAGGGCCCGGGGGTGGTGCGGAATTTGAACAGCTCCGCGCGGACGAGCTGGGGCAACGCCGTCATCCGGGCGCCACAACTGCTGGGGCCGGGCGGTTGGTCATGGATGTGGTGAGCTCCAGGAACAGGCTCTCGAGATCCTGGCTCAGCTGAACGAGCTCGTACACCACGACCCCGTTCGAGGCGATGAGCGGTCCGAGCTTCTCGGGGGTGGCGCCGTCCACGACGAGCGTGTCGTCGCCCGTCGGCCTCGGCGCGTACCCGGCGGCGCGCACGATCGACGCCAGCCTGTCCCGCTCGGGCGTCCGCACGCGCATCGACGACTGGGACTGGCTCGTGAGAAGGGCGAGCGGGCCCTGCACCCGCAGCCGCCCACCCGAGACGATCACCACATCGTCGACCGTCTGGGCCATCTCGGCGAGCAGATGGGAGGAGACGAGGATCGTCCGGCCTTCCGAGGCGAGGTACCGGAGCAGATCTCGAAGCCACGCGATGCCTTGTGGGTCGAGCCCGTTGGTCGGCTCGTCGAGGACGAGGACGCCGGGGTCCCCGAGGAGCGCGCCGGCCAGCTGGAGCCGCTGTCGCATCCCGAGGGAGTAGCCGCCCACCCTGCGCCGTGCGTCGTCGGCGAGCCCGACGAGCTCCAGCACGGTGTCGACGCGGGCCGCATCGAGGCCACCCTCGATCACCAGCATCTCGAGGTGTGCCCGTGCGCGGCGGGACGGATGGAAGTTGGTGGCCTCGAGGACCGCGCCGACGTGACGCGCGGGGTTCGGGATGTCCCGGTACCGCCTGCCGCCGATGGTGCAGCTTCCCGACGTCGCTGTCGCGAGGTCGAGCAGGATGCGCAGCGTGGTGGTCTTCCCCGCCCCGTTGGGGCCGAGGAACCCGGTCACGCGCCCGGGATCGACGGTGAAGCTGAGATCGTCGACCGCGGTGATCGACCCGAACCGTTTCGTGAGGTCCCGCACCTCGATCGTGGCGCCGCGAACGGCTCCGTTCCCGACGGTCACGCCCCGACGTTACCTCGGCTCAGCGCCGGTCGGACGGTCGCGCGCCGGCGCCCCGCGCTCATGGACCCGGGATCGTCACGACCTGACGGATCACCTCGCCGCGCCGCAGGGCCGCGAGCCCTTCGTTGAGCCGGGAGAGGTCGAGGCGCGCGCTGATCATGCTCTCGAGGTCGAGCCGCCCGGCGCGCCACAGGTGGATGAGCCGATGGAACTCGGTGCGGACGTCTGCACCCCCGTAGTAGCTGCCGAGCAGCGCCTTTGCGGAGAAGAACAGCTCGAAGCCGTTCAAGGAGAGCATCGCATCACCGCGTCCTGCACCGACGATCACCGTGGTGCCGCCGCGCCGGGTGGCGTCCCAGGCCGCCCGGAACGTGGGTGCCGTCCCGATGCACTCGAAGGCGTAGTCGAACCCGTCGCCGCCGGTCACCTCGCTGAGAGCGCCGGGCAGGTCCTCGGGCAGCACGGCCCGGGTCGCCCCGAAGCGCACCGCGTCGTCGAGCTTCGAGTCGACCCGGTCCACAGCCACGATCTCTGCTGCGCCGCAAAGACGCGCGCCCTGGATCGCGGACACCCCGACGCCACCGCAACCGAAGACCACGACCGACGAGCCCACCTCGACCTTCGCCGTGTTGACCGCCGCGCCGACGCCGGTGGTGACCCCGCAGCCGATCAGCGCGGCGATGTCGAACGGCACGTCCGGCGGGATGGCCACGACCGCCTGCTCGGGGAGGACCATCCGCTCGGTCCACGTGCCGGTGCCGGCGAAGCCGAAGACGCCCTCGTCGCCGCGCCGAAAGCGCGGACGTCCCTGCATGGCGAAGAAGATGTCGACGCACAGGTTCGGCTGACCACGAAGGCACGCCTTGCACTTCCCGCACGGCGGGGTCCACGCCACGATGACGTGGCTCCCCTCTCGTAGCGCCGTGACGCCCTTGCCCACCGCGGTGACGACCCCGGCACCCTCGTGCCCCGGCACGAAGGGGAAGCGCTGGAGGATCGTCCCGTCCATGCCCGAGAGGTCCGAGTGGCAGATGCCGGCGGCGCGTACCTCGAGCACGACCTCGCCTGTTCCAGGGTCGTCCAGGTCGAGGTCGTCGACGATCTCGACGGTTTCACCGCCGGGCTCGACCGCCACCGCGCCGCGCATGGCCCGCACGATACCCATCGGCGCACCAGCCGCGCGAGGTCACCCGGCGCTCAGCTCCGGTCGGCGCTCAGCTCCGGTCGGCGCTCAGCTCCGGTCGGCGCTCAGCTCCGGTCGGCGCTCAGCTCCGGTCGGCGCTCAGCTCCGGTCGGCGCTCAGTCCCACCCGGCGAGCGCTCCCTCGAGCTCGAGCAGGCGCCGCTTCATCTCGAGCCCGCCTCCATAGCCGCCGAGATGCCTGCCGGCGGCGACGACCCGGTGGCAGGGGTAGATGATGGGGAGCGGGTTGGCGCCGTTCGCCTGGCCCACCGCACGGCATGCCCTGGGTCGGCCCACCCGGCAGGCAAGGTCGCCGTAGGTGATCGTCTCGCCGAAGGGGATGCCCGCGAGCGCCCTCCACACCGACAGCTGGAAGGGGGTGCCACGCAACTCGAGCGGGAGCCGGAAAGACGTGCGCTTGCTCGAGAAGTACTCCTCGAGCTGGGACGCTGCCGCTCGCAGGGGGGTGGGCACGGCGCCCGGCGTGCTCCCAAGCTCGGTCGTGCCCGGCAGGCGCACCTGGGCCAACGCCGACTCGTCGCCGACGAGCAGCAGCCGTCCCAACGGCGTGTCGACCGAGAGTCGCGCGCTGGGTGCCGCGGCGTCGTCGTCGTGACAGGTGGTCATGCCGCCTCCTCGGGTCGCGGGGCCGACAGGGCCCACAAGTGCATCGACGCGTAGGAGCGCCAGGGACGCCACCTCGCCGCACGCGCCAGCGAAGCCGGTGGTGCGAACGGCGCGCCGAGATGCGCGAGCGCGCGGCGCACCCCGAGGTCCCCGGCCATGAACACGTCCGGATCGCCCAGCGCGCGCAGCCGCACGTAGGAGACAGTCCACGGGCCGATGCCCCTCAGCGCCTGGAGTCGGCAAGTGACCTCTTGCGGGTCGGCTCCCGGCTCGAGGGAGAGCCCGTCGTCGCAGACCGCCCGCGCGAGCGAGCGCAGCGCGTCCCGTCTGGTCGCAGGCATCGAGAGCGCCGTGTCGGGCGCGTGGAGGAGTGCCGCCGGCGAGGGGAAGACCCGCGTGATCGGTGGTCCGGAGGGCCCGGAAGGTCCGGAGGGCGCGGACGGCCCGGGTGGCTCCGAGGGTCCCGGCTCTGCGGCGCGCGCGCAGTGAGCCGCGAGTGCGATGCTGAGCGTCTCCCCCGCGGCCTCGGCGAACCGACCGAGGACCCGGCGGGCTCCTGCCACGGAGACCTGCTGGCCCGCGACGGCACGGACGGCGGTCTCGAAGCCGTCGACGGTGCCGGCGACCCGCCGGCCGGGGGTCGTCTCGACGAGCGGCCGCAGCATCGGGTCCTCGCCGAGCGCGGTGTCCACGGCGCCGGGGTCCGCGTCGAGGTCGAGCAGACGCCGGCATCGGGCCACTGCTGCTGGGAGGTCGCCCAGCTCCGTGAGCGTCAGCGTCGCGGCGATGTGCCCGTCCTGGGGCCGAAGCGAGACGACCGCGTGGCCGCGAGGAAGGCCGACTGAGCGCGTGAACGTCCCGTCGGCGTACGTCTCGACCCCCGGGACCGCACGGATCCCGAGGAACTCGAGCACGTCGGAGGCCGCCATCGGCTGGCGGTAGGGGAGGCGGAGACCGAGGGTCGTCGCGCCACCTCCCGGCGGCGTCCATGTGGCCGGGCCGCCGGAACCGCCGGGCCGCCGGAGCCGGGTCGCCCGCCGCCGGAGCTCCTGGGGGCTGCGACCGAGCACCTCTCGCACGGTGGCGTTGAACTGGCGGACGCTGGCAAAGCCCGCGGCGAAGGCGATGTCTGCCATGCCGAGCGCGGTGGTCTCGATGAGCAGCCGAGCGGTCTGGGCACGCTGCGCTCGTGCGAGCGCGAGCGGACCGGCGCCCACCTCGGCAGTGAGCATCCGGTGGATGTGGCGGGCCCCGTAGCCGAGACGGGCGGCGAGGCCGCTGACCCCTTCTCGGTCGACGACGCCGTCGGCGATGGCGCGCATCGCTCTGGCCACGACGTCGGCGCGCAGGTTCCACTCAGGAGAGCCGGGGGAGGCGTCGGGGCGGCACCGCAGGCAGGCGCGGTACCCCGCCGACTGCGCGGCGGCCGCGCTGGGGTAGAAGCGGACGTTGGTGCGCGCAGGCGTGCGCGCGGGACAGCTCGGCCGACAGTAGATCCCCGTCGTCGACACGGCGGTGAAGAACCAGCCGTCGAATCGCCGATCCCGTGCGCGCACCGCCTGGTAGCAACGCTCGAAGTCCTCGACCACGCGGCCATCGTCGCGCCGCGCCGCC